>DASPFU010000115.1:0-18965 GCA_035620935.1 Gemmatimonadales bacterium | reverse complement strand
CTGTTCCCGTCCACGTCGATCAGGTAGCGATACCGCACGCTGTCGGCCGGGGAGACCTCGGCCGAGCGCCACTCGGGTGCGGCGAGCGTGGGATTCGCATCGGCGCCCTGCACCAGCCGGGTGAACCGTGCGTCGATGAGGTCGGGCCTGGCGTGGGCCAGGGTTACGAGCCGCGCCCGCGGGATCGCCTCCCACCCCGGCTGGTCGAACCGGCCGCCGGTGGTGACGCCCCGCCAGAAGGCCCGCGGCGCCCGCGCCTCCCACGCCAGACCGCGCGCGGCGCGGTCCACGCTCCGGTCCAGGCGCTCATGCCCCCGCAGCATCTCGAAGTCCGGGATCAGCACCTGCCCGACGCGCTGGCGACGCCGGCAGAAGCACAGCACCGGAGCGTGCTCGGGGTCGCGATCGATGTGATCGCCGAAGTAGAGCAGCAGGTCGAGATCGGGCAGCGCGAACCAGCGGGCCAGCCGCTCGATCGCCCAGGACATCCACCGGACCCGCTCATGATCCGCGCGCCGCGCCCGGGCCCGGACACGGCCGCCCCGCGCCACGAGGCGCGCCGCGTGTTCGGCGTCCCATCCCTCGAGCGCCGCCCACTGCCGGTCCACCGCCGCGGCGTCGATGCCCCGCGCCGCGAACGGCGCCAACTCCTGGGCGACCGCGTCCCGCATCGCCGCGAAGTCGGGATGCGCCCGCCCCCGGCCACGGACCGCGCGCCGCAGGCGCCAGCGGTCTACCGGGTGGGCGAGGACCGTCAGCGTGATCGGCACCGCTGCAATCTGCCCACAGCCATCTGCAGTGTTTCGTCCGTCTTGCAGAACGCGAACCGCACCAGCTTCCGTCCCAGCTCCGGTCGCGAATAGAAGCTCGACCCCGGCACCGGCGCGACGCCGACCTCGCGCGTGAGCCAGTAGGAGAACTCGTCGTCCGGGAGGTCCGAGAGGCTCGAGAAGTCGGCGAGGACGTAGTAGGCCCCCTCGGGTGGCGTGAGTCGGAACCCGGCCGCCACCAGGCCGTCGCACAGCACGTCCCGCCGCCGCCGGTAGTCGCGCGCCAGACCGTCGTAGTAGTCCCGTCCCAGCGTCTCGATCCCCACCGCCACGGCGTGCTGCAGTGGCGCCGGCGCACCCACGGTGAGAAAGTCGTGCACCTTGCGAATGGCGTCGGTGGCCGCCGGCGGGGCCACGATCGTCCCGATCCGCCAGCCCGTCACCGAGAAGGTCTTCGAGGCGCCGCTGATGGTGATCGTGCGCTCGCGCATCCCGTCGAGAGTGGCGGCGGGGACGTGCGTCCCTTCGTAGTAGATGTGCTCGTAGATCTCGTCGGTGACGGCATACGCATCGTACCGGTGGCACAGCTCGGCGATACCCTCCAGCTCGGCGCGCGAGAGTACCCGGCCCGCCGGGTTGTTGGGCGTGCACACGATGATGGCGCGGGTGGCCCGCGAGAACGCGGCGGCGAGCCGGTCGAGGTCGAGGGGCGCACCGGGCGCCATCGGTACGAACACCGGCCGCGCGCCGCACAGGATCGCGTCGGGGCCGTAGTTCTCGTAGAACGGCTCCAGCACGATCACCTCGCTCCCTGCGTCCACCAGCGCGAGCACCGTGGACGCCATCGCCTCGGTCGCTCCGCAGGTGACCGTGATCTCGGCCTCGGGATCCACCGCCATGCCGTACCAGTCGGCGTACTTGCGCGCCACGGCGTCGCGCAGCCGCTTCGCGCCCCAGGTGATGGCGTACTGGTTGACGTCCTCCCGGATCGCGCGGGTGGCGGCCTCCTTGAGCACATCGGGGCAGGGGAAATTGGGGAACCCCTGCGCGAGGTTGATCGCCTCGTGCTCGCTGGCGAGCCGGGTCATCCCCCGGATGACGGACTCGGTGAAACCGTGGGTGCGGCGGGCGGTGTGCATGGGGGGAAAATAGGCGGACAAGGGCGGACGGGGGCGGACCGGACGGACAGGCGCGGGATTTGCTGTTCCACGGGCGCATGAGCGGGATCGTATCGCTGATCGCCCAGGGCGGGGCCGAATACGCCGTCACCGCCACCAGGAAGGCCCTGGCCGCGCCGCCGAACAGCCTCCAGCAGGTGATCGACGGCTGGGTGGCCTACGCGCGCGGGCACACCTGGGTCGTGGTGGCGGGCGCCGTCGTGGCTGTGTTGCTGCTCAGGTGGGTCTTCTCGGCACCTCGGGTACGATAGGTGATGACAGACCGCAGATGGCAGATGGCAGGTGTCGGTCCCTGCCGTCTGCCCTCTGCCATCTGCCGTCGCTATCTCAGCCCTTCGACCGCCCGACGATCACCTTGAACTGCCACGTCTGGTTGTACGCCCCGCCCTCGAAGGCCCGCGACAGCGGGATGTTGTAGCGGACGTCGATGGCGACGAAGCGCTCACCCTCGGTGTAGCGGCTCAGCATGAGACCGAAGGGCGACACCCATTCGACGCCCTCCGCGTTGTTGCACGCCGCCGCGATGTCGCTCGCGCACGTCACCTTGAACGCCGCGGCGATGCCGCCGTACAACCGGGCCCGCCCCGACCCGCTGCGGGTCCGCCCCACGCCGCCGAAGGTGAGCGGGACCTCGATGTAATCGAGGCGGACGGAGCTGCCGCCCCCCTCGCCACCCTTCTGGACGTAGTTCACCTCGAGTGTGGTGAGCGTGCGGTAGGTCGCCTTGCCGAGGAACAGCCCCCCGACGAACCCCCACCGAGCGTCCGAGTCGGGACTCTGGAAGTCGCTCGACGAGGCGCCGATGCTCACGCCCATGACCATGGGCGAGTACTGGGCCGCCGCGGAAGCCGGGCCCATGGCGACCAGCCCGCAGGCAATCAAGACGTTCCGTATACGCATGACGCGGTGACTCCTCACGTGTGAAGTGTGTCCGCCTACTTCATCAACAGCTTCGCGATCGTCTGCAGCTGCATGTTGCTCGTGCCCTCGTAGATCGCCCCGATCTTCGAGTCCCGCCAGAACTTCTCGACCGGGTACTCCTTGGTGAACCCGTACCCGCCGAACAGGTCCACGCACACCGAGGTGACGCGCTCGGCCACCTGGGACGAGAACAGCTTCGCCATCGCGGCCTCCCGGGTGTACTCGACGCCCGCGTCCCGCAGGCGAGCGGCGTTGTACACCATCAGTCGGGCCGCCTCGAGGTCGGTCGCGGCCTGCGCCAGCTGGAACTGCACCCCCTGAAACTCGGCGACCGGCTTGCCGAACTGGCGGCGCTCCTGGACGTATTGCAGGGCCGCGCCGAGCGCCCCGCGCGCCAGCCCGATCATCTGGGCACCGATCCCGATGCGGCCGGTGTTCAGCGTCTCGATCGCGATCTTGTAGCCCCTGCCTACCTCGCCCAGCACACCCTCCGCCGGGACCTGACACTGGTCCAGGATCAGTTCCGTGGTGGACGACGCCCGGATCCCGAGTTTGTCCTCCTTCTTGCCGACGGAGAACCCCGGATACCCGCGCTCGACTATGAACGCCGTGATCCCCTTGTATCCCCTGGTGAAGTCGGCGTTGGCGAAGACGACGTACACGCCCGCCTCGGCGCCGTTCGTGATCCACAGCTTGCGACCGTCGAGCAACCAGCGGTCGCCCTCCCGTACCGCCTTGCACTGCAGGCCGAAGGCGTCCGACCCCGACTCGGGCTCGGAGAGGGCGTACGCGCCCACCAGGTCGGTCGCGAGACGCGGGAAGTACCGGGTCCGTTGCGCCTCGGTGGCCGCCCGCAGCAGCGGCTCGATCACCAGCGTGTTCTGAACGTCCACGAACACGGCCGTGGAGGCGTCCACCGCCGCCAGCTCCTCCACCGCGAGCATCGTCATGAACAGCCCGCCGCCCGCGCCGCCGTACTGGTCCGGGATCTCGATCCCCATCAGCCCCAGCGCGAACAGCTTGGGGATCAGGGCGGGGTCGAGCTGGGCGGCCCGGTCCATCGCCATCACGCGGGGGCGGACCTCCTGCTCGGCGAAGTCGCGCACCGCGTCCCGGAACATCTGCTCTTCCTCGGAGAGCTGCGTCAGCGCGGGCGAACCGGTGGACGTCGTCATGGCGCGCCGGCTCAGCCCTTCTTCTCGCCGCTCGTCAGCAGATCCTTGATGCCGCCGAGCGACGAGAGCACCCCGGTCGCCTCGTACGGCAGGTACACCACCTTGTTGCTCTGCGGGCTGGTCACCATTTCCTTCAACGCCTCGATGTAGCGGACGGCGATGAGGTACTGAGCCGGGTTGACGCCGCTCGCCTTCACCGCGTCCGTCACCATGCGGATGGCCTCGGCCTCCGCCTCGGCGACCTTGAGGCGCGCGTTGGCGGTGCCCTCGGCCGCCAGGATCGCGGCCTGCTTGTCGCCTTCCGCCTTGTTGATCTCCGACTGCCGGATGCCCTCGGCCTGGAGGATGCGCGACTGCTTGTCTCCCTCGGCCGTGAGGATCACGGCCCGGCGGTCGCGCTCCGCTCGCATCTGCTTCTCCATCGCGTCGCGGATGTCGCGCGGCGGGTTGATGTCCCGCAGCTCGACCCGGTTGACCTTGCCGCCCCACTTGTGCGTCGCTTCGTCCAGGATCGCCCGCAGCTTCGAGTTGATGTGGTCGCGGGAGGAAAGCGTCTGATCGAGATCCAGCTCGCCGATCACGTTGCGCAGGGTGGTCTGCGTGAGCTTCTCGATCGCGTCGGGCAGGTTGGCGATCTCGTACACCGCCCGCACCGGGTCCGTGATCTGGAGGTAGATCAACGCGTCGATCTCGACCAGCACGTTGTCCTTGGTGATCACCGTCTGGCTCGGGAACAGATAGACGGTCTCCCGCAGGTCGATGCGCACGGTGCGGAAGCGGCGCTCGAGATGCATGCCCTTCGCGCCCACCACCGTCTGGTGCCAGTCGATTTCTCGTGGCTTGTCCACGATCGGGATGATGATGTTGATGCCCGAGCCGAGGGTCCGGTGGTACTTGCCGAGACGCTCGACCACCATCGTCTGCGCCTGCTGGACGATGCGGACGCCCTTCGCGATGAGCGTGATCACGAACACCGCGACGAGCGCGGCGACGATCAGGGTCCCTTCGATCATGACTCCGGCTCCTTTTCGACGACCAGCTGCGTGCCGTCCACCTGCACCACCGACACCTTCGTCCCCGCGGGGAGCGCCCGCTCGTCCAGCGTCATGCCCCGCCAGTCCTCCCCTTCGACCAGCACCCGCCCACGCCCCGTCCCCGGCTCGATCGCCTCGGTCACCGTCCCGATGCGGCCCACGAGGGCCTCCATGTTGGTGCGCAGCCGCGGGCCCCGGTGGAAGTAGCGCAGCAGCAGGGGGCGCACCGCGACGAGGCCGACCATGCTACCGGCCGCGAACGCCAGGATCCCGGGCACCACGCCGGGCACCACCAGCGAGACGGCCGCCGCGAGCAGCGCGCCGATGCCGAGGCAGACTAGCCAGAAGTCGCCGTTGAACATCTCGGCGACCACCAGCAGGAGCGCGACGATGACCCAGAGGTGCCAGGCGTCCACGACCGATCGTTCCCGGATGGCGACCGGGTGAAACCTACGGGGGGGGAGGCCGAGGAGCCATCGCCGGGCGAATCGCCGAGCCACGGTGCAGGGCGCGGGGGAGTGCGCACTCCGGGGTGTCGCGACGGCGCCACAGTCCGCTACCCGGACCCCGTGTTGCCAAGCAACGGCGGCGCTTTCCCGGGCGGTGCGTGCATGGGCGCGCGGCACGGAGTGTGAAGAGGGAACCGTCGGGTAGGTGCGCCCGAACCTCACACATCGATGGAGATGGTCATGCGCGTTGAACGGTCGGTGTCCCGGACGTTGTCGTTCGCTCTCCGCACCCGGCTGGTCCGGGCCGGCGCGGCAGTTGCCGCGGCCCTCGCCGTTGCCACGTGCGGCGGGGACTCGCCGACCACGGTTGCCAACCTCATCGCGTTCGCGGTGCAGCCCACCAACTCCGTCGCCGGCGTGCCGATCTCGTCGATCCGGGTCGAGATCCGGAACTCGTCGGGCACGATCGTGACGGGCTTCGGGGACAACGTGACCCTGGCCATCACGACGGGGACGGGCACGGGGGGCGCGGTCCTCTCGGGGACCGCCACCGTCGCAGCCGTCAACGGCGTCGCCACTTTCAACAACCTCTCCATCAACAGAAGCGGGACCGGGTATCGGCTGACGGCGTCGACGGCGACGCTGGCGGCCGCGACGAGCTCGACCTTCAACATCGATCCCGGGCAGATGAGCGATCTCGCGTTCACCGTGGAGCCGAGCGCCGCCACGGCCGGCACCGCGATCGCACCCGCGGTGCAGGTGACGGCGCGCGACGCGTTCGGGAACACGGCCACCGGGTTCACCGGCAGCGTGACGATCGCGATCGGGACGAACCCCGCGGGCGGCGTGTTGTCGGGCACGACGTCGGTCAATGCCGTCGCCGGCGTGGCCAGCTTCTCGACGCTGAGCATCAACAAGAGCGCGCCCGGGTACACGCTCACCGCGAGCACCGCCGGTCCGCCCATCGTCACGGAGACGAGCGTCGCGTTCACGGTGAGTCCCGGGGCCGCAGCCGCGCTGTCGTTCAGCAGCCAGCCGAGCAACGCCACCGCGGGCGCGGCCTTCGTGCCGGCCGTGGCCGTCACGGCCCTGGACGCGCAGGGCAACGTCGCCACCGGCTTCGCGGGCGCGGTGACGCTCGCCATCGGGACCAATCCGGCTGGTGGTACGCTCGGCGGGACGACGACGGTGGGCGCCGTGAACGGCGTCGCCACCTTCAATAGCGTCAACGTCAACCGGGCGGGGACCGGTTACACCCTGTCGGCCACGGCCGGCGCCCTCGACCCCGCCACCAGCTCGAGCTTCGACATCGCGGCGGGCGTGACGGCCCAGCTGGCCTTCACGGTCCAGCCGTCCACGGTGACGGCGGGCGCGGCGATCGCACCTGCGGTCGTGGTGCAGGCGCAGGACGCGGCCGGCAACCTGACGCCGTCCTACACGGGCGACGTGACGATCAGCATCGTCACCAACGCCGGCGGCGGCGCGCTCACGGGCACCGTGACGGCGGCGGCCGTCGGCGGCGTGGCGACGTTCGCGGACCTCGTCATTGACAAGTCCGGCACGGGGTACACGCTCGGCGCCGCGGCGGGCGGGCTCGCGGGCGCCACCAGCGCGGGCTTCAACGTCGTGGCGGGTGCGGCGGCGACGATCGCGTTCTCGGTCGACCCGGTGACGACGGCGGCCGGCTTGGCGATCGCCCCGGCGGTTCAGGTCACCGCGTTCGACGCGCTGGGCAACGTGGCCACCGGGTTCACCGACGACGTGACCGTGGCGCTCGGCAACAACCCGAGCAGCGGCGTCCTGTCGGGCACGGCGACGCTGGCCGCGGTGGCGGGTGTGGCGACGTTCGCCGACCTCACCATCGACAAGGTCGGCGCCGGCTACACGCTGACGGCGACGTCGGGCGCTCTGCCTGGTGCGACCAGCGCGGCCTTCGACATCACCGCCGGTGCCCCGGCCGTCCTCGTCTTCACCGTCGAGCCGACGGCGGCCGTCGCCGGTGCCGCGATCGCCCCGGCCGTCGAGGTGACGGCGCGGGACGCGCAGGGCAACGTGGCCACGGGCTTCACCGGCGACGTGACCCTGGCCATCGGGACCAACCCGGGCGGCGGCACGCTCTCGGGCGCGGCGACCGCGGCTGCGGTGGCGGGCGTGGCGACGTTCGCGGACCTGTCCATTGACCGGGCGGGCACGGGCTACACGCTGAGCGCGAGCTCCGGGACGATCACGGGCGCGACGAGCGCGACATTCGACATCGCGGTCGGCGTGGTGACGCAGGTGGTCTTCACGGTGCAGCCGAGCGCGGCGGTGGCGGGGGCGCCGATCACCCCCGCGGTGCAGGTCGCGGTCCAGGACGCGCTGGGGAACACCGATCCCGCCTTCACGGGGAACGTGACGATCGCGATCGCCAACAACGCGGGCAGCGGGACGCTGTCGGGGAGCGCGACGGTCGCGGCGGTGGCGGGGGTGGCGACGTTCGCTGACCTGTCGATCGACAAGGCCGGCGCCAGCTACACGCTGGAGGCGACCTCCGGGGCGCTGACGGCGGGCACGAGCGCGGCGTTCGACATCGCCGCGGGTGCGGCGACGCAGCTCGTCTTCGCGGTGCAGCCGAGCGCCGCCGGGGCGGGCCTGGCGATCAGCCCGGCCGTCCAGGTCTCGGCGCAGGACGCGTTCGGCAACGTCGATCCCTCGTTCGCGGGCGACGTGACCGTCGCGATCGGCAACAACGCCGGCAGCGGGACGCTGACGGGCACGGCGACGGTGGCGGCGGCGGCGGGTATCGCGACGTTCGCCGACCTGTCCATCGACAAGTCGGGTGTGGGGTACACCCTCACCGCCGCCAGCGGGGCACTGACCGGCGCCACCAGCGCGGCGTTCGATGTCCTGGCCGGGCTCCCGGCCCTGCTCGAGTTCACCGTCCAGCCGACGCCCGCCACGGCGGGCGCGGCCATCAGCCCGGCGATCGAGATCACGGCGCGGGACGGGCTGGGTAACGTGGCGATCGACTTCACCGGCAACGTCACGCTCGCCCTCCAGACCAATCCGGGTGGCGGCACGCTCACGGGCACGACGACCCAGGCGGCGGTGGCCGGCGTCGCGACCTTCAGCGGACTCAGTATCGACAAGATCGGCGTCGGCTACACGCTGGCCGCGACGTCCACGGCCGTGACGGGCGCGGTCAGCTCGGCGTTCGACATCACGGTGGGCGCGACGAGCCAGCTCGTGTTCACGGTGGAACCGTCGACCACGGTGGCGGGCGCCGCGATCAGTCCGGCCGTGCAGATCGAGGCGCGGGACGCCCTCGGCAACCTGGCGAGCGGGTTCACCGGCGACGTGACCGTGGCGATCGGCACCAACGCCGGCGGCGGCACCCTGTCCGGGACCGCGACGGTCGCGGCGGTCGCGGGCGTGGCGTCGCTCGCGGACCTCAGCATCGACAAGATCGGCGTGGGCTACACCCTGGCGGCCTCCTCGGGAGCGCTGACGGGTGCCACCAGCGCGGCCTTCGACATCACACCGGGCGTGGCGACCCAGCTCGCCTTCGCGGTACAGCCCGCCGGCGCCGTCGCCGGCGTGGCCATCGCGCCGGCCGTCCAGGTCGCGGCGCAGGACGCGTTCGGCAACGTCGATCCCTCGTTCGCAGGCGACGTCACCGTCGCGATCGCCAACAACGCCGGCGGCGGCACGCTGTCCGGTACCTTCACGGTGGGCGCGACGGCCGGCGTGGCGTCGTTCGCCGACTTGTCGATCGACAAGACCGGCGCGGGCTACACCCTCGGCGCCACGGCGGGCTCGCTCACCGCAGCGACGAGCGCCGGGTTCACCATCACGGCCGCCGTGGCCACCACGATCGAGTTCGGCGTCCAGCCCAGCTCGGCCGTGGCCGGCGCGGCGATCGCGCCCCCGATCGAGGTGACGGCGCGCGACGCGTTCGGCAACGTGGCCACCGGGTTCACCGGCACCGTGGATCTGGCGATCGCCAACAACGCTGGCGGGGGTGCGCTGTCCGGCACCGCGTCGCTCGCCGCGGTGGCGGGCGTGGCGACCTTCGCCAACGTCAACATCGACAAGGTCGGCGTGGGGTACACACTGCAGGCCACGACGGGTGCATTGCCTGCCGCGACCAGCGCCGCCTTCGACATCACGGCCGGCGCGGCGACCCAGCTCGTCTTCACGGCCGAGCCGACGTCAGCGACCGCCGGGCAGGCGATCGCGCCGGCGGTCCAGGTCACCGCGCTGGATGCGTTCGGCAACACCGATCCAGCCTTCGCGGGTGACGTGACCGTGGCGATCGGCAACAACGCCGGCGGCGGCACCCTGTCCGGCACCGCGACGGTCGCGGCGGTGGCGGGGGTGGCGAGTTTCGCCGACCTGAGCATCGACAGGAGCGGCACGGGGTACACGCTCGGCGCCACGTCTGGCGCCCTGACGGCCGCGACCAGCGCCGGCTTCAACATCATCGCGGATGCGGCGACGGCGCTCGCGTTCACGGCCCAGCCCGTCAATACGGTCGCGGGTGCCGCCATCGCCCCGGCCATCCAGGTCGCGGCGCGGGATGGCTTCGGCAACGTCGATCCGACGTTCACCGGCAACGTGACCGTGGCGATCGGCACGAACCCGGCCGCCGGCGCGCTGTCGGGCACGACGACCGTGGTGGCGGTGGCGGGCGTGGCGACGTTCGCCGACCTCACCATCGACAAGGCCGGGGTCGGGTACACCCTCGGCGCCTCCTCCGGTACGCTGACGCCGGCGACGAGCGCGGCGTTCAACATCACCGCGGGCGTCGCGACACAGCTCGCATTCTCGGTGGAGCCGACCAGTGCGGCCGCCGGCGCGGCGATCACCCCGAGTGTCCAGGTGTCGACGCTGGACGCCCAGGGCAACCTGGTTACGGGATTCACCGGTGACGTGGCGGTCGCCATCACCCTGGGCACGGGCAAGACCGGCGCTACCCTGTCGGGCACGCTCACCCGGGCAGCCGTGGGCGGCGTGGCGACGTTCGACAACCTGAGCATCGATTCCACCGCCGCGGCGTACACGCTGACCGCCACGTCGAACGGTCTCACCGAGGACGTGAGCGCCGCGTTCGACATCACGGCGGGTGCGGCGACCCAGCTCGCATTCACCGTCCAGCCGACGAGCGCCGGGGCAGGCGTGCCGATCAGTCCGGCCGTGGTCGTGGTGGCGCGGGACGCCAGCGGGAACCTCGCCACTGGCTTCAGCGGCGACGTGACGATGGCGATCACCGGCGGCACCGGCGACGTCGGCGCGACGCTGCTGGGCACGACGACGGTGGCGGCGGTGTCCGGTGTCGCGACGTTCTCGACGCTCAACGTCGATTCGGTGGGCACCGGCTACACGCTGACGGCCACGTCGGCGCCGCTGACGGCGGCGACGAGCGGGGCGTTCGACGTCACGCCGGGCCCCGCGGCGGCCCTGGTCTTCACGGGTCAGCCGTCGTCCGAGACGGTCAACAGCGTGATCACCCCGGCCGTCGCGGTCACGGCGCGCGACCAGTTCGGGAACGTGGCGACCCAGTTCGTCAACAACGTGACCATGTCGTTCGGCAACAACCCGGGCGGCGGCACGTTGAACGGCAGCGTCAACAAGGCCGCGGTCAACGGGGTGGCGACGTTCACCAACCTGTCCATCACCGCGGCGGGCGTGGGCTACACGCTGGCGGCCGCGTCCGCGGGACTCACGGGGGCCACGAGCGCGCCGTTCAACATCGATCCGCAGGTGGCCGTGAGGCTCGTCTTCTCGGTCCAGCCCACCGCCACGACCGCCGGGGCCATCATCAACACGGTGTCGGTCCAGGCGCGTGACGCGTCGGGCACGCTCGTCCCAACCTTCACCGATCAGGTCGCGGTGGCCATCGAATCCGGCACCTCGGGGGCCAACCTGACCGGCACCCTCACCCAGGCGGCCGTGGGTGGGGTGGCTTCGTTCCCCGGTCTCAGCATCGACAAGTCGGGTACCTTCAGGCTGGCCGCCACGTCGACGGGTCTGGCGGACGGGTTCAGCGCGTTCTTCAACGTCAACCCCGGCGCGGCGACCACGCTCGAGTTCACGGTACCGCCGAGCAACGCGATCGCGAACCAGGCGATGGTGCCCCAGGTCCAGCTGACGGCGCGTGACGCCCTGGGCAACGTCGTCACCACCTACGCCGGACCGGTGTCGCTGACGATCACGCCCAACACGGGCACCGGCGGCGCGGTCCTGTCGGGCGGAGCGGGGATTACTCCGACCAATGGCGTGGCGTCCTTTCCGGCAGTGAGCATCAACGCGGCGGGTACGGGCTACACCCTCGACGCTACCGGAACGGCGGGCTCGCTCTCCGCGACCAGCGGGGCGTTCGACGTCACCGCGGGAGCCGGCAGCCACCTGCAGTTCACCACGCCGCCGAGCGTCACCGTGGCGGGGTCGCCGATCACACCGGCGGTCCAGGTCACGATGCTCGACGGGTCGGGCAACCCGGACCCGACGTTCACCGGCGCGGTGACGGTGGCGCTCCAGGCGGGCTTCGGTTCGCCGGACGGTGTCCTCTCCGGCACGACGACCGTGAACGCGGTGGCCGGGGTCGCGACCTTCGACGACCTCAGCGTCGACCGCACCTCCTTGAACTACCGCCTGGCGGCGACGACCGCCGGAGCGGCGGGGGCCCAGACCGGGAACTTCCAGATCACCGCCGCGCCAGCCGCGCGGCTCGACTTCCTGGCTCAGCCGGTCAGCACGACGGCGGGTGCCACGATGCCGCAGTTCACCGTGCGGGCGCTGGATGAATTCGGCAACGTCAACTCGGCGTTCGCCGGTCCCGTGACGGTGGCCATCTCGGTCAACCCCGGCGTCGGGACCCTGTCGGGCACGACCACGGTCAACGCTATCGACGGTACCGCGACGTTCACCGGACTGAGCATCGACAAGTCCGGCATCGGGTATCGCCTCGAGGCGACATCCGGGGCGCTCACGCCGGACGTCAGTAACGCATTCAGCATCACGGGTGGCACGCCGGTGCGGCTCGCGTTCACGGTGCAGCCGACCCAGACGCGGGCTGGCTTCAGCATCACGCCCATCGTGCGGGTCACCGGGTTCGACGCGCTCGACAACATCGCGACGTTCAATCTGGGCGAAACCGTGACGCTCACGATCACGTCGGGCACAGGTGCCCCGGGCGCCGTCCTCACGGGTGGCGGACCGGTGGCGCCAGTGAACGGCGTCGCGTCCTTCGACCCGATGAGCATCAATCTCGTGGGGAGCGGGTACACGCTGACCGCGACGTCCGGAGCGCTTCCGACGGTGGCGAGTACGGTGTTCAACATCATACCCTGACGGACGGCCGGGATTAGCCGGCTCGACTTGGCGTGAACAGCCCGGCCGCGAGGCCGGGCTGTTTCGCTAGGGCCGCCGCCGATAGGTCAGTGTCCACTGCAGGGTCCAGGAGCGCCCGGCGTCCGTGGACCGCTCCCAGTCCCACACCAGCGAGTCCGCCGCGACGTCGTGGAACACCATCCGCGACACGAGGGTGTCGCCCGCGGGGCGGACCCAGGGGGCGGTGGCCAGGATCATGCGCCCGTTCTCCATCCCGCCGCGCAACACCAGATACCCACCCTGGTTGTCCACCCACGTCTGACGCCAGGCACCCGCTTGCGCGTCGTACACCGACACGCTCATGCCCTGCAGCCCGCCCGCCTCGGCGCTCCGGAACCGCTCCTCGATCACGCACCCATCGAGCACGGCGGTGATCCGGTTGGTGGCCCGGGTCTCCACCCAGCCGTCGCTGGTGCGCCGCCGACCGACCAGGTCCCACTCGCCGATCCAGAAATCGAGCTGCCGGGCCTCGACGGCGGGGCATGCCCTGGTGGAGTCAGGCGGCGCGAGGAGCGCGATCGCGGCCAGTACGGCGAGGACCGGTGTCGGCGACATGGGATCTCCGGGTCGTGGTCGGGCTTGTGGGGGCGACGCGAGGGCGTTACTCGTGAATCATGACCGCCGCCGTCCGCCTCGACAAGTGGCTCTGGGCCGCGCGCTTCTTCAAGACTCGCAGCCTGGCGACCGCCGCCGTCGCCGGCGGCAAGGTCCACGTGAACGGCGAGCGCGCCAAGCCGGCCAAGCCGGTCGCCCCGGGCGACACGCTGCGGATCCGCATGCCGCCGTACGAATGGACCGTCGTCGTCCGAGGCTTGGCCGAGCGGCGGGGCCCGGCGCAGATCGCGGCAGGCCTGTACGAGGAGACGGGCGCGAGTCGGGCGGCACGCGAGCGTCTCGCGCTTGGCCTCCGGCTCGTGCGGGGCGACGTGTACGAGGGGAAGGGGAGGCCAACGAAGAAGCAGCGACGGCAAATCGATCGCCTTGACCGGCAGTAGGCAGATGGCAGCGGGCAGTCTGCCATCTGCCATCTGCCATCTGCCTCAGGTCTTCATCAGTCTCTTGATCAGCTGGATCTGCCCCGCGTGATACAGATCGTGCGACGCGATGCCGTAGATGTGCTGCACGTTGGTCCAGGTGGAGTGCCAGCCCTTCTGGCGCAACCGGCGCACCGGGAAGCGAACGATGGTCTCGCGCAGCAGCCGGTGCTGCTCGCGCAGCAGCGCGATGTCGCGCTTCAGCGCGGCCGCGTCCGGGCGTTCGGGCAGCGGGAGCCAGTTGGAGCCGGAGCGGGGGAACTCGAGGTCGGGGTCGCGCTCGAGGCGCCGGCGCACGATGTACTTCCAGTAGGCCGTGTGGAGCACCAGATCCCAGATGCAGTGTCGACCCGGCGCCGGGCGCCACAGTGCGGCGCGCGGTGTGAGGCCGCGGACGGAGCCCCACAGGCCGGTGCCGTGCCACGCCCGCCGGTCGAACGCCTGGTCCACCACCTCCAGCAGCAGGGCGATCGGGGCGCTCACGATTTCGTCCTCATGTACTCGACCCCGCTGGCCAGCGTGGCCCGCCACGCCGCCTCCACCTCGGGGGAGAACTGCGGGTCGAAGTGGCGCACGTTGTCGAGCAGGGCCTCGATGAACGGCGCGTACATCTCCCCGGGGATCCGCAGGTCGTTGCGCCCATGGCGCTCCGCCACGCGGGTGAGGAGATTGGGCTCCTGCACGGGGTCGGTCCGGTGGCCCGGGTAGATCAGCAGCAGGCTGATGGCGTGCTTCAGCAGGCGGTGCTGGTGCTCGAAGTCGGTCTTGGCGAACATCGGACGGGCCTCGGGGCACCGCGCGAAGAACCGCTGATAGAACTCGGGGAAGAAGTTCTGCAGCGCGGCGATGCGCTCGAAACTGGCGCGCGCCGTCGCCATCTGCTGGGGAGTCGGGTCCGTCGCTGGGGCCGTCACCGCCCTCGTCCGTCTCGGGTCACCGAGAAGATGCCTCCCCCGGGCGCGGGCGCGCAATGACGGGGGGACGCACCGGAGGTGCCATGCGCAAGTGGATCCTGCGGGTCACGGTGGTGGTGGTCGCCGCCGCCGTCGCGGTGCTGGCCGCGGGTATGCTCCTGCCCCGTGAGCACGTGGCCGCGAGCGCCGTGACCCTGCGCCAGCCACCCGAGTCGGTGTGGGCCACGGTGCGGGACCTGGGTGGCGTGCCCCGGTGGTGGCCGGAGGTCGCGACCGCGACGCGGGTGACCGATCCCGCGGGGCGCGAGGTCTGGCGTCAGGAGGTGGGCGGCTTTCCCATGACGTTCGTCGTCACGGACACCGCCGCCCCGCTGCGCCTGGTCACGACGATCGAGGCCCCGCCGGGCGCGGCGTTCGGCGGCACCTGGACCTACGAGCTGACCGCGGCCGACGGCGGCACACGCGTCACCGTCACGGAGGCGGGCTGGGTGGCGAACCCGTTCTTCCGCGTGATGGCGAACGTCGGAGGCTTCCACCGCACGATCGACGGCTATCTGACGGCGCTGGGCGCCCGCTTCGGCGAGGCCGTCACCCCGGCGCACCTGGTGCGCTGATGCGCGCGATCCAGGTCGGCGCCACCGGAGGTCCGGACGTGCTCCGGCCGGTCGAGCTGCCGGATCCCGTCCCCGGTGCGACGGACGCGCTGGTCCGCGTCACGGCGGCGGGGGTCAACTTCATCGACGTCTATCACCGCACCGGGCGCTACCCCCTCGCGCTGCCATTCACGCCGGGCCAGGAAGGCGCCGGTGTCGTCGTGGCGGTGGGCGCGGCCGTCGCGGACCTTCGGCCCGGGGACCGCGTCGGGTGGGCTGATGGCCTCGGGGGCTACGCCGAGCTCGCGGCGCTCCCCGCCGAGCGGCTCGTGCCCCTGCCCGACGCGGTCACGGACCGGGATGCCGCCACCGCCCTGCTGCAGGGGATGACCGCGCACTACCTGAGCCACGACACCTGCCCCATCGAGCCGGGGGACACGGTCCTGATCCACGCCGGCGCTGGCGGCGTCGGCCTGCTGCTGACGCAGCTGGCGAAACGCCGCGGGGCGCGGGTCGTCGCCACGGTGTCGACCGCGGAGAAGGAGGCGCTGTCGCGGGCCGCCGGAGCGGACGAGGTGATCCGCTACGGCGAGTCGGATTTCGTGGCCGAGGTCCGGCGGCTCACCGGCGGTGCGGGTGTGCGGGTGGTGTACGATTCGGTGGGCCGGACCACGTTCGACGGGAGCCTGCGGTGCCTCGCGCCGCGCGGGATGCTGGTGCTCTACGGCGGATCGAGTGGCCCCGTCCCTCCGGTGGACCCGATGGAGTTGAGCCGGCACGGCTCGGTGTTCCTCACACGGCCGACACTGCGGCACTATGTCGCCGACCGCCCGGCGCTGCTGCGCCGCGCGGCGCAGGTCCTGGACTGGGTGACGGCGGGGACCCTGCGGCTGCGGGTGCACGCGACGTACCCGCTGGACGAGGCAGCGCGCGCCCACCGCGAGCTCGAGGCGCGCGCTACCGCCGGGAAGCTGCTGCTCCTGCCAGTCCGATGATGACCCGGCGCCGCCTCAGACGCTGACTGCGGGTTCCGGCGGCTCGCCGAACCACTGGATCATGCTGCAATTCGAGCAGACGAGGACGATGCTCGAACGGTTGACCCAGTCGAGCTCGAAGAACGTCGCGATCCGGGTGTTGAGCATCGCCTTGCGACGCGAGAACCGGTCGTTGGCGCAATGCGGGCAGACGATCTTGCGGCCGCGAGCCAGGTACGCTTGGGGCTCGGCGGCCTTCCCGCCTCCCCGGAAGCTCGACCGGACCGCATCGAAGAGGCTCATCGCAGCTCCTCGAAGGGAAGGTTCAGTATCGGGTACTCGCGCCAATCCCGGAAGTCGAAGTGCCACCACTCGTCGGCGATGCGGTGGAACCCCTCGCGCTCGAGCGCCTCGCGCAGCAGCTCGCGGTGCCAGCGCTGCAGCGAGGTGGTGACGGGGTAGGCCGGGTGGGACCGCGGCGTGGTCTCGTCGTAGGTGCCGCCCATGTCCACCACGGCGCCGGTGGCGAGATCGACCAGCGTCAGGTCCACGGCGCAGCCGCGATTGTGCCGGCTCCCGAGGCGCGGGTCCGCCACCATCCAGCGGGATGCCGGTGGCGTCGCGTCCCAGAACGCCCGGGTGACGTACCACGGGCGATAGCCGTCGTGGATCAGCAGCCCGTAGCCCTGCGCGCGCAGCCAGCGGTGCGCCCGCACCACGGCCTCCGCGGCCGGTCGCTGCAGGAAGACGCGGGCCGAGGCGTAGAACGGGGTGCCGAGGAAGTTGTTCTCCGTGGCGTAGCGCACGTCGAGCTGGAGCGTGGTGTCGAGCGCCGCCAGGTCGATCAGATCCGGCGCGTGCAGCCCCTCGGGCTGCGGCGGAGGCTGGGCCGTGCGCGCCGCGGCCAGGACGCCAGGCACGGGTGCGAGCGGGGTCACCCGCAGCTGGCCACCGTCGCCCGGTCCGACCGCCCGCCGCGGGTAGCGCACGCCGCCGACCTCGATGCCGGTCGCGCTCCCCGCCGCATCGCGCTGGACGGTCAGGCGCTCACCCTGGTACAGGCCGCGTTCCGGGAACGCGAACACGCTGTCCGACACCGGAATGAGCGGATAGCGAATCGTCCACAGGACGCGCACGTGCAGCACGCCGTCCCGCTCGTAGACGTGGAGCGGCTGGCGGTCCGACCCGTACTCCCCGACGATGCCGCGCCACCGCTCGGGGATCGGCGCGGGCCGAGGTCCGACGCCCGAAACCGCGCCCTGGCCCCGGAGTGAACCCGCGAGGCCAAGCGCGCAGAGCGCGGCCACCGCGACGCGGCTAGCGGGCGTCGCGTTCACCCAGCTGTGCGATGCGGTCGGACTCGTAGACCATGACCCCCGTGTCACCGCTGCGGGCCAGCGCGCGCATCGCCCGGGCCACGACCTCGGCCCCGACCGGTCGGTACCGGCGCAGCGGGCCGACGAGCAGGGGCGTGACGCTCGTGAGCAGGGCGATCATCAGCCGCTCGCCCGACCGGTGCTCGGATCGCTCGCCCACCAGGAGGGACGGGCGCAGCAGGTGCACCGCATCGAACGACACGGCCGCGACGTCCCGCTCGGTCTCGCCCTTCACGCGGCTGTAGAACACCGGCGAGCGTGCATCCGCGCCGATCGCGCTCACCAGCAGGAACCGGGTGGCGCCGCGCTCGGCGGCGCGGCGCGCCAGCGCCACCACGTAGTCGTGGTCCACGCGGCGGAACGCTTCGCGCGATCCCGCACGGCGGATGGTGGTGCCGAGGGCGCAGTACACGTCGTCCACGGGCGGGAGGTCGGCCGCCGCCAGACGGTCGAAATCCACCACGCGCGTGTCGAGCCTGGGATCGCTGAGGGGGAGCGGCCGTCGCACCACGGCCACCACCCGCCCGTAGGCGGGGTCGCTCAGCAGCTGTGACAGGCAGTGGCTGCCGACGAGCCCGGTGGCGCCCGCGAGGAGCGCCGTCCGGGCCGTGTCAGCCATCGGTGGCGTCGGCGTAGAGGTTGGCCACCGCGATCAGGGCGCCGCTCTCCGAATGGACCGGGACCAGGATGCGGCGGTACGCCGTCCCCTCGAACGCATCCAGCCGGCCCCACTGCGCCGGCAGCGCGTCGGACACGAAGAGGCGAGCGGCGACCGGGGGACCCCCGGCCCGCCATCGCAGGGCGGGGAAATGCGATGTGCTCCCGGGCTCGGGCGGCTGTAACACACCCGTCACGATGGCGTCCTCCCACGTCCCCGGAAGGTCGGCAATGGCGTGGTGGTTCACCTCGCCCGGCGCCAGGCTGCCGTAGACCGCGAGGCGACGCGATGCGCCGAAGCGCTCCTCCACCTCGCGCTCCAGGGCGTCCCGCGCGGCCGCCCGGGCGACGGCTCGGCGGGCATTCAGGGTCATCAGCGCTTCGGCCAGCTCGAGGTCCCACGCGGTCCCGACCATGTCGAAAGCTTTCCCCGGACCTCCGTTCAGGCAACCGGGGGGTGTTATACTTCCCGCCGGTGATACATCGACGCTCGCGGAACCTCCGCTCGATCCTGCCGTT
>DASPFU010000114.1:0-10036 GCA_035620935.1 Gemmatimonadales bacterium | reverse complement strand
TCCGTGGGTCAGGGTGTCGAGGCCCTCGTCAGGAAACACGGTTCCAAGGATGGTGGTGGGCCACTGTTCGTCGCCGCCGGTACTGACGGCAAGGTGCTGCTCGTCGTACCACCCGGGGATCTCACGGGTGCGCCCTCCGGTGTACTGCGGGAACCCCTCCTTCGGACCGATCTGGCACCACGCCGCGAGACACTTGATTCCGACGTTGTAGCGCCGAAGGCCCTGGTGCCAACGCACGACCGGCGGGAAAGCCTCATTGCCGTGGCCGGCGAACTTACGCTCATCGACTGCCAGTACAGTACCGGCGACGGCTGCCAGATCCACGTTCTCGAAACAGTCCTTCTGGCTCTCAACGGGGACCATCTTCGCGGTCCACGCCGCCGGGTTGGAGAGGTATAGACAGTTCCATCCCCCTTTGATTCCAAGGGCCCCATAGCCGTCCTGGTCGCTCCATACCAAGCCCACAGCGACCCCACTCGGGCTCACCACTGTGGGTTCACTGACGGCGGCGGAGTCGCCGTACCAGCAGTTCACCTGCGGTGGTGTCACCATGAGCGTGTCCTGGGTCACGCTCAGCGAGTCGCACTGCGCCGGTACGTTGAACCCGATGTTTCCTATCTGGATCGGAAAGCTGACGGTATCCAGTCGGTCACGTACCCAAATCGCAACTAGGGACTCATACGTCCGCCATTTCCACCAGAGGAACCCATGGCGTTGGATGAATCGCTGGCAGTCGTGAAACTCTGGTATGCGGGTTAGGGGTCCCGGGAGTCCGAGTGAGTCGGGGAACACGCTGGTGTCCCCCGGCGCGTAGTCCATCGGACACTCCTGTATCTCTTCCTCGGACGTGATCATGGGCGCCAATGCGCCGCGCTGCCACGGGCAGCTGCTCGCGACCGCCAAGGTAACCGACGCGAGCGCGCCTAGACCGAGCAATCGAAGCGACACGGGTCTTCCTGGAATCGACATGAATCCTCCCGCGTGCGGGGTTCGCCGGCGCGAAAGGCCGGCACCTAGCGGACCAGTTGTTGCATCCTCCGAACGATCGGCTGCAGGAAACCGTCGGCGTCAGCCCAAAGCACCGTGATGGCCCTGGCCCACCGAGCGGCAGCGGCCGGGTCTCCGCCTGCCGCAGCCAGTTCGGCGCGCATGTTCATCGCCCTGGTGAGGGCACCGGGGGCGGCGATGTCGACGAAGATCTCAGGCGGCTTGGCGCGGAGGGACTCGAGAACCGGGTCGAGCCGGGTCATCGCCGCGCTCGTATCGCCGATCGCGGCCAGGACCCAGGCCTCCGGGTACACAGCGTCGAGTGCGACATCGGCGGGATCCATCAATCGCCGCGCCTGCCGCAGGGTGGCGAGTACGCGGCGCACGGCTTGTGTATCGCCCCGCGCGGCGGCGACCTGCGCGCCGAACAGGTAGTAGCGAGGCGGGTCCCGCAGCAGTGAAGGAAACCGAAACACCGGGAAGGCGAGCGCCCCAGCCCGAGCCAGCCATTCCTCGCGCGCGCTCTCCTGTTCGGCGGACTCGACGGCGACTGGGATGGCCGCGGCGACCTGTTGCTCCAGTGCTCGCAAGCTGTCCAACGGTCCCCCGAGCGAGGCGAAGACCATGAGGGCAGGCGCCGAGCGCGCGAGCGCCGGAGGGACAGTCCATTCACCACGGATCGCAGCCTGCCGCGCGAACATCGCCGCAGCAATCCCCCGCCCGGTGACGGTCGCGATGCTCGCGAGCAGCATGGGGTGAGGCCCCGATGGGACACTGCCTCGGATCAGCGAGTCCGCCAATGCGCATGCCTCCCGCAGCCCGGGCAGGTCGTCGGGGAGCGAGTACTTAAGCCGCAGCCAGAACTCCGCGCCCGCGGATCGTGTCAACTCCTCGGCGCTGTGCGCCAGGCTGCGCGCGCGGCGCACCGTGTCGATGGCGGCCGGGTCGGCGAGGAGGTCCAGTGACACACCGAGTGCCAGCAGCGCGTCAACGCTCTGCGGGAAAGCAGTGGCCCAGCTGGTGGCGACATCTCGAAAAAGCACTCGGACGCGCCGGATCGCTGCGGGTCTGGTGGCGGGGACCACGCGACTGCTGAGCTGCTGAAACTCTATGGCGGGGAACGGAATGGAGGCTATCGTGTCCCCGGCGAGCGACAGGTAGGCGAAGAACCTCGTGGTATCCGGCGGAGCGGCCCGACCGAACCGCACCTGGTTGGCCGTCGTGTACAGCACTCGCCGTACGACCTCGTAAGAGTTGGCCCGCAAGCCCTTATGAATGGGTGGCAGAAGCTGAAAGGCTCGCTGATACGCGACGACAGCCTCGTGGGTGCTGCTCCGGAACCGCCAGCCGGACGGGCTGGCTCGATCACGGACCACGACCGCATCCGACCGGAGGCAGCGCGCCTTCTCATACCAGCTCGCGAAATCCGTCGAGTCCTGCGCTGCCAGCCGGGTCCAGACTGAGCATGCGCGCTGTGTCTCGTCGCGGGCCGACGCACGCACGGCCTCCAGCATCAATCCTTCCCGCTCGGACAACGTCGCGCGGCGGGGCGTTGCCCGCTCGATCTCCGACCGCCAGGCTGCCTTGGGAGCATCACTCCAGGCGCGGGCGAGCGCCAGCCAGAGGAGGGCTCGCGCGAATGCCGGATCGTGTCTGACGGCTGCGGCGAGCGCCGAGTCTGCGGCCGCCAGCTCCCACTCGCCGATCAGGCGGCGGCCGCGGGCGAACGCCCACAGCGCGGGCGCGGAGGTCGTGCCGCTCCCGTCGGTGCCCCAGGGAGCTCCGGTTTCTCCGCCGAACAGCAAGCTGTTGGCCAGGAGCGCGAACGCCGATCGCTGGTCAGCCGTGCGGCGGTCGAGCCGCACAGTACTTTGGCGCAGCAAGGAGCCGTCCCGTTCCAGGGCATACAGTCCGGCCCAAACCCTGAGCGAGTCTCCGACGCGTGAGACTTGCCCTCTGACGAAGCGGCCGGCGCCCAGGCGGCGAGCCGCGCGGCGCGCGGTGCTGGCGGACGTGCTGTCACCTCGATACCGGCGCGCGGCCTCCCTGACCTGGAGGGGGGGCACGACCGTGATTCCCGTCCACTCCGACAGTGCGTCGGATAAATGGCTCTCCTCGTCAAGCACGGCCACGCCGCTAGGGTGCTCGAACGGCAGAATCGCGTATCGCGTCGTGTCCACAGGGACGCCAAGAACGCTGCCGATCACCTGCCGCACGAAGAACCAGCCGGCCGCCGCGACGGCGACGCCGCCCGCGGCCGCGACCGCCCAGCGACGTGCCGCAACCGGCGGGTGCACGGGCACCGGTCCCGTGTCGTCCTGCGGTGCGGCCGCCAACTCGTCGGCGAACTCCGCGACGGTCGCGTAGCGATCCGCGGGCACCTTCTCCAGCGCCCGCAGAATGACCCGCTCGAGAGCCACCGACACCTTCGGGCGCACGGTGCGGATCGGAGGCACCGGATCGAACACGACGCGCGCGGCGATGGCCTCGGTGGTCGAGCCGGTGAACGGCGGTTGCCCCGCCAGCATCTCGTACACGACGCAGCCGAGCGAGTAGATGTCGCTGCGGGCGTCCAGCTCCCGGGTGCCCGACCACTGCTCCGGGGACATGTAGGTCGGGGTGCCGATGGCAAGATTCACGTCGGTGAGGGTGTCGTCGGTCGCCGAGCGGCGCACCGCCCGCGCGATGCCGAAGTCGGTCATCACCGCGGCCCCGCTCGAGAGCATGATGTTGCCCGGCTTCACGTCGCGGTGAACGATCCCCTGGCTGTGCGCCTGGCTCAGGGCAGCCGCGACGTCCCGGGCGATGGCGATCGCGTCGCGGACCGGCAGCTGCTTCTCCCGCTCGATCCGCTCCTTCAGGGACTCCCCTTCCACGCACGGCATCACGTAGTAGAGGAGGTCGCCGGCCTCGCCGGAATCGAGCAACGGCAGGATGTGGGGGTGATTGAGCTGTGCGGCGATCTGGATCTCGCGCAGGAATCGCGCGCGGCCGACCGCGGCGGCGAGATCCGGATTCAGGACCTTGATCGCGACCAGGCGGTCGTAACGCAGGTCCCGTGCGGCGAATACGGCGGCCATGCCGCCGCGGCCGAGCTCGCGCTGGAGGTCGTAGCGGCCGTGCAACGCGGTCCGGAGGTGCTCCGGAACCTCGGCCATGGGCGGGAGAACATGGGGCCCGGCCATGACCAGAGTAAGGGGCCCGGAGATGCCCAACCAGCGGGATTTCCTGCGGAAGGTGGCGAGCACACCTCAACGCAAAGCGTCCGGCGTCATGTGGCCGTCATTCGGGCATCACACGGTCCCGTGAACCGGGCTTCCTCCCCCGTTCAGCCGCCCTTCACGTAGGTTTCACGAACGTCCTTCTGTCTTTCTCGGGAGCCCCCGTGACCCGCCGTTCGATACCCCGCGGCAGCGCGCTGCTGAACGATCCCCTGCTCAACAAGGGCACCGCCTTCACCGACGCCGAGCGCGACGCCCTCGGCCTGCGCGGCCTGCTGCCGCCCCGGGTGTTCACGATGGACGAGCAGGCGGCGCGCGTGATGGAGAACTACCGCCGCAAGACGACCGACCTCGAGAAGTACATCCACCTGATCGCCCTCCAGGACCGCAACGAGACGCTGTTCTACCGGACGGTCCTCGACCACGTGGACGAGATGCTGCCGATCATCTACACGCCCACCGTGGGCGAGGCGTGCCGCAACTTCGGCCACATCTTCCGCCGGGCGCGCGGCCTGTACGTGTCGGCGACCGACAAGGGCCGGATGCGGGCGGTGCTGCGCAACTGGCCCAACCGCGACGTGAGCGTGATCGTCGTCACGGACGGCGGGCGCATCCTCGGCCTGGGCGACCTCGGCGCCTTCGGGATGGGCATCCCGATCGGCAAGCTGTCGCTCTACACGACCTGCGCCGGCATCGACCCGGCGCGCACCCTGCCGGTGATGCTCGACGTGGGGACGGACAACGCCGCGCTGCTGACGGACCCGCTGTACACCGGACTGCTCCAGCCCCGCGTCCGCGGCGAGGCCTACGTCGAGCTGGTGGAGGAGTTCGTCGCCGCGGCGCAGCAGGAGTTCCCGCAGGCGCTGCTGCAGTTCGAGGACTTCGCCACCGGCAACGCGATCAGCCTGCTGGAGCGGTTCCGCCAGCGCGCGTGCACCTTCAACGACGACATCCAGGGGACGGCGGCGGTCACCCTCGCCGGCCTGATCTCCGCCGGGCGCGTGACGGGGCGGCGGCTGGCCGACGAGACGATCCTGTTCTACGGGGCCGGCGCGGCCGCGACGGGGATCGCCGACCTGATCGTGGCGGCCCGGGCGCGCGAAGGCGAGTCGGCCGATGCCGCACGGCGGCGCATCTGGTTCATGGACTCGAAGGGCCTGGTGGTGGCCGGGCGCGCCGACCTCGAGCCGCACAAGCAGCGCTATGCGCACGACCACGCGCGCGTCACCGACCTCACGGCGGCGGTCGAGGCCGTGCGGCCGACGGTGATCGTCGGCGTGTCGGGCCAGGCGCAGGCCTTCTCGGAGCCCGTGGTGCGGGCGATGGGCCGCATCAGCGAACGGCCCGTGGTGCTGGCGCTCTCGAACCCGACCGCCAAGTCCGAGTGCACCGCGGAGCAGGCATACCGCTGGACCGACGGGCGAGCGCTGTTCGCGAGCGGCAGTCCGTTCCCGCCGGTCGAGCTGAACGGCCGGCGCTTCGTGCCGCGCCAGGGGAACAACGCCTACATCTTCCCGGGCGTGGGCCTGGGCGTGACGGCGGTGCGCGCGCGCCACGTCACCGACGAGATGTTCTACGCGGCGGCGCGCACCCTGGCGCACCAGGTCGAAGCGGCGGACCTGGCACTGGGCGCGCTGTTCCCCCCGCTGCCACGCATCCGCGAGGTGTCGGCGCGGATCGCGGCGGCGGTGGCCGAGACGGCCTACGATGCCGAGCTGGCCGCCACGCCGCGCCCGGCGGACCTGGCGGCCTTCGTGCGGTCGCGGATGTGGGAGCCGGTGTACCGCAGCTACGTGGGGGACTGACGTAACCGGGAGCCGGGAGCCGTAGGCCGGGAGCCGGCGCTGCCATCTCAGCGGAGCGTCCGGCTCCCGGCTCCCGGCGCCCGCAGTCGCTAGGTTTCCAGTCGTGCCCTCGGTCCCCGACTATCACCGTCGCATCCTCCTCGCCGACGCCGACGCGTTCTACGTGTCGGTGGCTCGGCTGGCCGACCCCGAGGGCGCGGGGAAGGCGCCGCTCCTGATCGTCGGCGGGTCCCCGGAGCGCCGCGGCGTGGTCACGTCCGCGTCGTACGAAGCGCGCGCCTGCGGCGTGCATTCCGCCATGCCGATGGCCCGCGCGGTGCGGTTGTGCCCCCAGGCGATGGTGGTCCCGGTGCCGTGGGAGACCTGCGCCACGCTGAGCCGGGCGATTCGCGATGTGCTGGAGGACGTCTGTCCGGTGGTGGAGCAGGCGTCGAGCGACGAGTTCTACGCCGACCTGACCGGTACCGAGCGCCTGTTCAAGGACGAGCCGCTCGCGGCCACGGCGCACCGCATCCGCGACGCGGTGCGCGAACGCACGCGGCTCGGGGTGTCGATCGGCGGCGGCACGTCCAGGCTCGTCGCCAAGCTCGCCGCGGGGCTGGCCAAGCCGCGGGCCGGCGTCGCGGGGGCGGGGGTGCACGTGGTGGCGCCGGGCACCGAGCAGGCGTTCATGGCGCGGTTCGCCCTGGGCGAGATCCCGTTCGTGGGACCGAAATTCCAGGAGCGGCTCGAGCGTCACGGCCTGCGCACGGTGCCCGATGTGCTCGCCCGCGACCGCGGGTCGCTGGTGCGGGCGCTGGGCGAGCGGGAGGCGGAGTGGCTGTGGGAGCGGGTGCGCGGCATCGACGACTCGGCCGTCGAGCCGTGGCTCGCGCCCAAGTCGATCTCGCGCGACGAGACGTTCCCGGAGGACCTCGATACCATGGACGAGCTGTGCCGCGAGCTGCTGCCCCTGGTGGACCGCGCCACCGCGGATCTCCGCGCCGAGGGGCTGGTGGCGCGGACGGTGACGGTGCGACTCAGGGATGCGGACTTCCGCACGCGGCAGGCGGGCCGGACGCTGCCCGAGCCGGTGCAGTCGGATCGCGCGGTGTACGCGGTCGCCAAGGACCTGCTCGCGCGGCTCCGTGGCGAGCGACGCATCCCTGCCCGGCTCATCGGGGTCGGACTCTCGGGGCTGGTGCGGGTGGGGTCGGTGGACCAGCTGACGCTGTTCGAGGTCGAGGGCGCGCCGTCGCTCGAGACGGAGCGCGACCGGGTGCTGGCGCGCGTGCTGGACGAGATCCGCGAGCGGTTCGGAGAGCGGGCGTTGCGGCGCGGGGCGGTGGGACTAGGTTGAGCGCGTGACCGACCCACTGCTCGATCGCCTCGCCCCCGCGCTGGCCGGGCGGTACACGATCACCCGCGAGCTGGGGCGGGGCGGGATGGCGACGGTCTTCCTGGCGCACGACGTCAGGCACGACCGTCCCGTGGCCCTCAAGGTGGTGCGCCCGGAGGTGGCTGCCGCGCTTGGCGCCGAGCGGTTCCTGCGCGAGATCAAGGTCACCGCCCGGCTCAACCACCCGCACATCCTGTCACTGCTCGACTCGGGCGAGGCCGGCGGCTGCCTGTACTACGTCATGCCCTACGTCGAGGGGGAGTCGCTGCGCGAGCGGCTGGAGCGCGAGCAGCAGCTCCCCGTGGACGAGGCGCTGCGCATCACCCGCGAGGTGGCGGACGCGCTCGCCTATGCCCACAGCCGCGACGTGCTGCACCGCGACGTGAAGCCCGAGAACATCCTGATCGCCGGGGGGCACGCCCTGGTGGCCGATTTCGGCATCGCGCGGGCGATCACCGCGGCGGGGCCCGAGCGGCTCACCGAGGCGGGGATCGCCATCGGCACACCCGCCTACATGAGCCCCGAGCAGGCGACCGGGGCCGAGCGCCTGGACGGCCGGAGCGACATCTACAGTCTGGGCTGTGTGCTCTACGAGATGCTCGCGGGCGAGCCGCCGTTCACGGGCCCGACCGCGCAGGCGGTCATCGCCAAGCGCCTGGCTGATGCCGTGCCCGGGGTGCGGCGACTGCGGCCCGCCGTGCCGGCGGCGGTCGAACAGGCGCTGCTGACGGCGCTGGCGCGCGTGGCGGCCGACCGGTTCGCGACCTGCGCCGCCTTCATCGAGGCGCTGGCTGCCCGCGGCGACGCGCCGCCGCGGCAGCGGTCCGTCGCGGTGCTCCCGTTCGTGAACCTGAGTGCGGATCCCGAGAACGAGTTCTTCGCCGACGGGATCACCGAGGACGTGATCGCGCACCTGTCCAAGATCCGCACGCTCCAGGTGATCTCGCGCACCTCGGTGATGCCGTTCAAGGAGCGGCAGGCGAGCCTGCGGGAGATCGGGGCCAGGCTGGGGGTGGCCACCCTGCTCGAGGGGAGCGTGCGGCGCGCGGGGGACCGGGTGCGGATCGTGGCGCAGCTCATCGATGCGGAGACCGACCGGCACCTGTGGGCGGAGACCTACGATCGCCAGCTCACCGACGTGTTCGCGATCCAGACCGACGTGGCGCTGCAGATCGCGGCGGCCCTGCGCGCGGAGCTGTCGCCGGACGAGACCCGCCGTCTCGAGCGGGAGCCGACGCGCGACCTGGAGGCGTACCAGCTCTATCTCCGGGGCCGCCAGTGCTACCTCCGGTTCACCCCGGAAGGGATGCTGCAAAGCGTCGGGTACTTCGAGCAGGCGATCGCGCGGGACCCGGGCTACGCCCTCGCGTACGTGGGGGTCGCCGGCGCGCACGTGGAGCTGGCCGAGACCGGATCGCTCGAGCCGGCGCGCGCTCACCAGGCCGGGCGGGAGGCCGTCGCGCGGGCGCTGGCCCTGGACGACGGGCTCGGCGAGGCGCACTGCCTCCTCGGACAGATCAAGGTGATCAGCGAGTTCGACTGGGCCGGGGCCGAGCGGGAGTTCCAGCGCGCCATCGCGCTGAGTCCCAGTAGCGCGGACACCTACGACTTCTATGCCCGGTTGTGCGCCGCGGTGGGGCGGCACGACGAGGCCATCGCGCTGTCACGACGGGCGCACGAACTGGACCCGCTGGCACACCGATCCGACGCGGCCAACGCGTTGTTGCGGGCGGGGCGTCTCGCGGAGGGGTTGCAGATCGCCCGGCGCGCGGTCGAGCTCGATCCCCACTACGACCGCGGGCATGCCACGCTCGGGTGGGCGCTCCTGCTGACGGGCGCGGTCGAGGAGGGGGTGGCCGAGCTGGAGCGCGCGGTGTCGCTCACCGGGAGCAGCACCGTCTGGCCGGCGCAGCTGGCCCAGGCGTACGCGATGACCGGCAAACCGGAGCAGGCCCGGGAGGTGCTCCGCCGGATCGAGGAGCGCGCGCGGCACGGGTACGTGGCGCCGTATCACATGGCCTACATCTACACCGGGCTGGGGGAATTCGACACGGCGATGGACTGGTTGGAGCGGGCGTACGCGGAGAAGTCGGGCGCGATCTACGGAATCAAGACGTCGTTCCTGTTCGCGCCGCTGCGCGAGCATCCCCGGTTCACGGCGCTCCTGAAGAAGATGAACCTGGCCTGAGCGCCTATCTCGCTCGCAGGTAGTCCAGCACGACGTTCGCCATCGCCCGCATCCCCACCGGGATCGCCGAGTCGTCCGCCATGAAGGTGGGAGAGTGGTGGTCGCCCGAGGCGGTGCCGGGCTTCTGCACGCCGAGCGAGAAGAAGAACCCGGGCACGACGTTGGCGTAGTACGAGAAGTCCTCGCCCGCCATCCACGGATCGAGCCGGCGCGCGTTCCCGGCGCCGACCACGCGCTGCAGCGTCGGGACCATGCGGGCGGTGAGCACGGTGTCGTTCACCGTCGGGGGGACCTGGTGCGTGTAGGTCATCTCCCAGGTCGCGCCCGCCGCCGCGGTCGTGCCATCGAGGATCTCGCGCATCCGCCGCTCGATCGTGTGCTGCACGTCCGCGCGGTAGGTCCGCACGGTGCCCTGGAGCTCGACCTCGGCCGGGATGATGTTGTTGCGGGTCCCGCC
>DASPFU010000113.1:0-12003 GCA_035620935.1 Gemmatimonadales bacterium | reverse complement strand
CCTGCCGAACGTGCGATCGACGAGAACGCGTGGGCCCGCTGCGACTCAGCGACATCGGCCACGCCCGGCGTGCGCCTTGCGTGACGCACACGCCGTGCCGGTCGACGGCGTGGCGCTCCGTGTCAGGTGACCCGAACCGCTGTGACCGCCGCGAGCACCTGACCGGACCCTTGGTGACATGCGCGCGCGCCCCGCGCGGGACGGGCGGCGAAATTGGAGGAACATGGGAGGTGATACGGGGGTGGCGGGGGCGCGGGAGCGCGTCGGGGGCATGACGCGGCCGTCCCGTGCGTCGGCACCGATCCTCGGGCACATCGATCGCGCGACGCCTCCGGCGGTCCGACCGTCGGGTGGTGAGCGGATCTCCGGGGCGGTCGCGCGCGAGCCCGGCAGCGGAGCGCTGCGCTGGCTGATCCTCGGCGCATTGCTGCTCGTCGGCGTGACGGTCCTGGGCGCGGAGTACTACTTCGCTCCGGTGGCCGCTCGGGTGCGTTCTCCGCTGCACCCCTGGCTGCGGCCGTCCGGCTACGTCGGCCAGACCGCCGGGATCGTCGCGTTCCTGATCCTGCTCACGCTGTGGCTGTATCCGCTGCGCCGGCGGTTCCGCAGCCTCGCGTTCCTGGGAGCGATGGCCCGCTGGCTCGACGTGCACGTCGCGCTGGCCCTGCTGCTGCCGTTGCTGGCGGCGGTGCACGCGGGTTGGCAGTTCCGCGGATTGATCGGGCTCGGCTACTGGTCGATGCTCGCGGTGTGGCTCTCGGGCCTGGTGGGTCGCTACCTGTACGTGCGCATCCCGCGCGGTCGCACGGGACTCGAGCTGGACGCGGAGGAGACGGCACGACTGCGTCGCACCCTGGTGGCGGAGATCGCGAAGCGGGCGCACCTGCCGCCCGCCGAGGTCGAGAGCATCCTCGGTGACGACCCCTGGCCGTGCGAGGGGATGGGCATCGTGGCTACGCTGCGGCAGCTCGTCGCGGACGACTTCGCGCGCTGGCGGGCCACGCGTCGCCTCGCGCGCGCGTGCGGCCGCCGGGTGGACCGGCGCACCCTGCGCCGCATCGCCCGTCTGGCCCGCCGCGAGATGGCGTTGATGCAGCAGGCGCGCCTGCTGGGCGCCACGCAGCGGCTGCTGCGGCTCTGGCACGTGGCGCACCGGCCGTTCGCGATCGCGGCGCTCGCGGCGGTGCTGGTCCACGTCGCGGTGGCGGTCGTGATGGGCGCCACCTGGCTCCGGTGAGGGGAGCGTGCGGCGTGCCATCGCCCTGTGCGCCGTCCTTCTCGCCGCCGCACCCGTGGGGCCCGGGGGCGGCACCATGCTGAGCGCCCAGATCTCTCCCGGCAAGCTCGCGCGCCCCCATCGCGAGCTCGAGGGACCGCTGCGCTGCACGCGCTGCCATGCGGGTGGCCGCGACGCCCTGTCAGCCAATTGCCTGTCCTGCCACGCCGACATCGCCTGGCTGGTCGAGCGGCGGCGCGGCTATCACGCCGGACCCGGGCGTGCCGACTGCGCGTCGTGCCACCCCGACCACGCCGGTGCGGACTTCGCCCTCATCGTCTGGCCGGGCGGGTCGGAGACTGCCTTCGACCATCGGCAGGCCCGGTGGTCACTCGAGGGCCGCCACGCGCGCCTGCGCTGCGCCGAATGCCACGCCGCGAAGTTCCGCGTCTCCCCCGCCGCCACGCGGTTCCAGCGCCGTGCCGGGCCGGGGTGGACCGGCCTCGAGACGACGTGCACCGCATGCCACGAGGACCCGCACCGCGGCGCGCTGCGCGAACCGTGCGGGAAGTGCCACGACATCGAGCGGTGGACGAGCACGCCGGGTTTCGACCACGCCCGCACGCGCTACCCGCTCACGGGCGCCCACCGCGAGGTGACCTGCAGCGCCTGCCATGCGGCGCCCCGTCTGGCGCTCCAGAAGGACGCCCGGGGCCGGCCGATCCCGCAGTACCGGCCGCTGCCGTTCAGTCAGTGCTCCGCGTGCCACGCGGACCCGCATACCGGCCGCCTCGGCGCCACCTGCGGCCGGTGCCACGTCACCACCGCCTGGCGCACCCCGAACGTCGGGGGCTTCGACCACGACCGCACCCGCTACCCGCTCCGCGGCGCGCATCGGCAGACGGCGTGCGATCGCTGTCATGATTTCAGCGGACGCGCCGGCGCACGCCGCTCACCGCCCGTGTTCGCGGCGTGCACCGACTGCCACCGCGATCCGCACGCCGGCGCGGCGACCCTCGCGGGCAAGGTCGTCGACTGCGATGCGTGCCACGATCTGCGCGCCTTCGCCCCGACGACCTTCACCGTGGCCCGCCATGCGACGACCCGCTATCCGCTCGACGGCGCGCACGCCCGCGTGCGGTGCGCGGCGTGCCACGCCCGCCGCGGAACGACCGTCGCGACCCTCGTGATGCGACCCGCGTCCGCCCGCTGCATCGACTGCCACCGGGACCCCCACGGCGGGCCCCCCGGCCGGGATTGCGGGTCCTGCCATACGCTCCAGACCATGCGTCCGTCGACGGTGGACGTGGCGGCCCACGCCCGGTTCGCATTCGCGCTCGACGGGGCGCACCGCGCCGTTCCCTGCGCCGGGTGCCACCGCACGATGAGCGGCTCCTTCAGCGCCTCACGGACCTGCGCCGGCTGCCACGCCACGCCGCACGGCACGCAGTTCGCCGCCCGCGCGAACCGGGGCGCGTGCGATGCCTGCCACGACGCGGACGCCTGGCGCCCCGCCACACGGTTCGACCACGAGCGTGACGCAGCGTTCTCGCTCGCGGGGGCGCACGCCCGCGTCCCCTGCGGCAGCTGCCACCAGCGAGGCGGCGCGTCCGTGGACCGGGTGTATCGGCCGGTCTCGGCCAAGTGCGAATCCTGTCACACGGGGAAGCAGTGACGACGCTCGCGTGTCGCGCCGTGACGCTGGCGGTCCTCTTCCTGCCGGCGGGCGTCGGCGCCGCCGCGCAGGACGGCACGCGCTCGCCGCACGGAGCACTGCGTATCGAGTGCGCCGCCTGCCACCAGCCGGAGAGCTGGACCGCGATCCGCATCACGCCCGGCTTCGACCATTCCCAGTTCGGCTTCGCCCTCCAGGGCGCGCATGCGCGTTCCCCGTGCCGCGCGTGTCACGTATCGCTCGACTTCGCCGGGACGCGCCGCGAGTGCGTCGCCTGCCACGAGGACCTCCATCGGGGCGAGCTCGGCACGGACTGCACGCGCTGCCATACGCCGCGCAGCTTCCTCGACCGCACGTCCATGGTCCAGGAACACGCGCAGACGCGCCTGCCGCTCGACGGCTCCCACCTGCTGGCGGACTGTCGCGCCTGCCACGCCGGAGCCGCGCTGGGGCAGCTCTCCTTCGTCGGCCAGCCGAGCCGCTGCGAGGCGTGCCACATCACCCGCTACGCCAGCGCCACCCCCGACCACCGGGCGGTCGGCTTCTCGACGGACTGCGCCACGTGTCACTCGACGATGGACTGGTCCCGGGCGCGGTTCGATCACAACCAGGCGGGGTTCCCGCTGACCGGCGCGCATGCATCGGTGGCGTGCGACCAGTGCCACGTCAACTACTCGTTCGGCGGCGGCCCGGTGGCGTGCGTCACCTGTCACCAGGCCGACTACGACGGCACCGCCAACCCGGGCCACGCGGGGGTCGGCTTCTCGACCGACTGCGCCTCGTGCCACGGGACGACCACGTGGGACGGCGCGCGCTTCGACCATGACGCCGCCTTCTTCCCCATCTACTCAGGGAAGCACCGCGGCCGGTGGAGCTCGTGCTCCGACTGCCACACCTCGACCGGGGACTACTCGCAGTTCACCTGCACCCAGTGCCACAGCCAGTCGGAGATGGACAACAAGCACCGGGAGGAGTCGGGCTACGGACCCGCCCCGTCCGACTGCATCCGCTGTCATCCGCGGGGGGACAAGGAGTGAGGGCCCGCTGGCTCGCCGCCCTGGTCCTCCAGGGTGCCGCCGCGACCGCCGCCGCCGCGCAGGACACGACCGCCTTCCGGTGGACGCAGGTGTCCTACGTCTCGGGCGGCCAGTTCTACGTCTCGGCTGGACGCGGCGCGGGCCTGGCCGAGAGCCAGGAGCTCGAGGTGGTGCGGGCCGATTCGGTGGTCGCCGTCCTGCGGGTGCGCTTCCTGTCGTCGAGCGGCGCCGCCTGCGACCTGGTCCGCGGAGCGACCGACGTCGGGCCGGGCGATCGTGTGCGCTTCCGGCCGGCGGCGACGCCGGCGCCCCGGGACACCGCGCCGGCCCCGCGACCCATCCTCGTGCGCAGCCGGTCGCGCGAGGGCGGCCTGCACGGTCGCGTCGGCATCCGGTACTTCGCGAGCCGCACGGCGCCGGACGCGGGGCAGTACACCCAGCCCGCGATGGACGTGCGCCTCGCCGGCTCGCGCCTGCTCGGCACCCCCCTCGGACTCGTCGCCGACGTGCGCGCCCGCTCATCGCGCTCCGAGTTCGTCGCCGGCGGCACCACCCAGCACAGCGAGACCGACGTCTACCAGCTCGCGGTGCTGTGGCAGGCACCGGGCGCCCGCGTCCGGGCGGCCCTCGGCCGCCAGTACGTCGCGGGCGTTTCCTCGGTGCTCCTGCTCGACGGCGCGCTGGTGGAATTCAGCGGCCGCCGAGCCGGCGTGGGTGTGTTCGGCGGCCTCGAGCCGGCCGCGCTCGAATTCGACGCCTCGGTCCAGGACTACGGCGCGTTCGTCCGACTGCACGGCTCCCCGGGGGCGGGCGCCAGCCGCTCGTTCTGGAGCCTGACGGCCGGTGCCGTGGGATCGTACCGGGGCGGCGAGGCGAACCGCGAGTTCGGGTTCCTCCAGGCGAGCTACTCGAGCCCCGGCCTCACGCTCCGCGGCGCCCAGGAAGTGGACCTGTACCGCGGCGTCCGCCTCGCGGCGGGTGAGCAGCCCGTCTCGTTCACCAGCAGCTATGTGAGCGCCTCGTACCACCCCGCCGGCGCCTTCAACGTGGACGCCGGCTTCGACAATCGGCGCAGCGTCCGCCTGTACCGCGACGCGACCGACCCGCTCACGACCTTCGACGACGGCTACCGCCAGGGAGCCTGGGGGGCCGTCGGGCTCGCCGGCAGACACGCCCGGGTCCGCGCGGAAGGCCGCACGAACGGCGGCGTCGGGAGCGGTCGCTCGACCGCCGTCACGGGGACGGTGGGGTTGGAGCGGATGGGACGAGCGGCGGTCGGCGTGTGGCTCCGGTCCACGCGCTACGCGTCCGGGGAGCTGACCGGCTGGCTTCACGCCCTGCGCCTGGCCGGCGATCCGGCTCCCCCGCTGCACCTCGAGGTGAGCGGCGGCGTGCGCCGCGAGACCAATCCTCCCGTGAGCCTCGGCACGAGGCAGGTCGTGTGGTACGGCGCCGAGGCGGACTTCGGGATCGGGCGGGCGTGGTACCTCGTGGTCTCGGCGAACCGCGAGACGGGCCCCGAGGGCCGTCTCGATCAGGCGTATCTGAGCCTGAGCTACCGCTTCTAGGGGACCCGATGCCGCGCTTCGTCCCTTCGCAGCTCGACCCGCGCCGCATGATCGCGGCCGCCACGCTGGACACCCTGCGCGCCCTGCTGCGCGGGTCGGGCTCCCACCGCTGCGCGCCCGACGACCAGCCCCTGCCCCGCGTCACCGTGCGCGTGCAGGACCACCCCATCCTCGGCTGCATCGGCGGCGTCGCGCGCGTCGACCCGGGCCCCGGAGGGGCCGTGGGCATCGCGCGCGTCAGCCGCTCGAGCTTCGTCGCCTTCGAGCTGGGTGCCGATGGTCTGCATGAGCTTCCCGTCGACGTGGACGAGCGCGGCACGACGCTTCATGTCGAGCGCGTGAGCAGGCAGATGGCAGATGGCAGATGGCAGGAATGATGAAGCCGTAGCGACCTGCTCACTGCCTTCTGCCATCTGCGTTACGCGGCCTCTGGCGCTTCCACCGCTTCCGGTCTCCGCGTCACGAGCCAGATACCGGCGAAGAGGCACACGGTCGCGACCAGCATCCCCGCGGACGGCGTCTCGTGGAACGCCAGCCAGCTGGCCACGGCGGCGATGATCGGCTGGGCGTAGATGAACACCGCCGTGGTCGACGCGGGCACGCGCGCCAGGGCGTACATGTTGAACAGGTACGCGAGCACCGTCGGGAACGCGATGATGTAGGCGAGCGACCACCACACAGCGGGATCTCCGCCGCCCGGCAGCAGCGCGACACCCCAGCCGAAGTAGGCGACGAACGGCAGCGACAGGATGTACGCCCACGTGATGACGACGAGCGGTGGATACCGGCGGGCGAGCGGCTTGGATACGATGAGATACCCGGAGTAACAGAGCGCGTTCGCGACCATCAGCAGGTTGCCGAGCCCGTAACGGCCCAGGCTGTGGAGGCCGTCCTCGAACAGCAGGGGGAGGGTCCCGGCCAGCGCGATGATCACGCCCAGCAGCCGTGCCGCACTGAAGTACTCCTGCCCCACCGCCGCGGCGATCACGAACGTGAACACCGGGATGAGGCACATCACGAGCGTGGCGTTCAGCGGCGTCGACCGTGACAGGCCGACGAGGAAGAGCCCCTGGTTGATGGCCACACCGAGGAAGGCAGAGACCACGAATCGCGCGAGGTGGGCCCGCGCCGGGATCGCGGCCCGGCCGTGGAACACCGCGGCGAGCGCGCCCAGGATCACTGCCCCTCCCACCAGCCGCCACGCGCCCACGGCGAGCGGCGCCAGGCCGCCGGGCCGGAACGCCACCTGCCCGAACACCGGGAACAGCCCGAATGCCACCTGCGCGCCGAGCAGCGCGAGGTACGCGCGCGTGACCTGGGGTATTGGGGGGGGTGCGGGCACCGGCGAAAGCTAACCGGGCTCCTGCGTCGGCCTCACTCGCCGCGCCGATCGGCTCCCGTGCGGCGGTCTACGCCGGTGCGGCGCGGCGCGAACGAGCGACGGTCCGTCGCGTCGGGACGCCGGTTCGTGCGGCGCTCCACCCAGGCGCGGCGGTCCGCGGTGCGGCGGCGGTCCGAGCCGCGCCGCTCGCCGGAGCGGCGTTCTGACCCGCGATCCTTCGGCATGGGTGTAGTCTAGTGTCCCGGCCCACGCGGCGCCACATTCCTCCGACCGCTCACGGCATGAGGACCCGATGCCCCGACGTCCGTTCGTCATCGCGTTCGTGTTCGCCATCGTCCCGCTGCTGGCCGGCCTGACCCCCGTGCCGCCGACCGCCGCCCCGCGCTTCGCCGTCACCTTTCCGGTTCAGCGCAGCGCGACCCCGCTCGACGGGCGCCTGCTGCTGATGATCGCGGCCGATTCCACCGGCGAGCCGCGGTTCCTGATCGAGGACGGCCCCGGGACCCAGCTCGTCTTCGGCATCGATGTGGAAGGGTGGGCGCCCGGCACCCCGGTGATCGTGGATCAGGCGGCGTTCGGGTATCCGATGCGTTCGCTCGCCGAGCTCCCGCCCGGCCGGTACGTGGTGCAGGCGCTGCTGAACCGTTACGAGACGTTCCGGCGGGCGGACGGGCAGGTGCTGAAGCTCCCGCCCGACCGCGGTGAAGGCCAGCAGTGGAACCGCAAGCCCGGGAACCTCTACTCGGTGCCCCGCTGGTACATCATCGACTCCGTGGATGCGGCGCCGATCCGGCTGGCGCTCGACCAGGAGATCCCGCCGATCCCGGATCCGCCGGAGACCCGGTACGTCAGGCACGTCCGCGTCCAGAGCCGTCTGCTGACGGAGTTCTGGGGCCGCCCGATGTCCCTCGGCGCGCACGTCCTGTTGCCCGAGGGCTTCGACGCGCACCCCGACGCTCGCTATCCCCTCGTCGTCTTCCACGGGCACTTCCCGCGCGACTTCACCGGTTTCCGCGAGCAGCCCCCCGACCCGAATCTCGGCTGCGAGTACAGCACGCGTTTCCGGTTGGCGTGCTACAATCGCATCCAGCAGCAGCTCGCCCACGACTTCTTCAAGGAATGGACCGGCCCGGGCTTCCCGCGCGTCCTGTTGATCGAGATCCAGCACCCGACGCCGTACTACGACGACTCGTACGCGGTCAACTCCGCGAACAACGGCCCCTACGGTGACGCCATCATGCGGGAGCTGATCCCGGAGATCGAGCGCCGGTTCCGCGGCCTCGGAGCCGGGTGGGCCCGGTTCACCTACGGCGGGTCCACCGGCGGCTGGGAGGCGATGGCGGCGCAGGTGTTCTACCCCGACGACTTCAACGGCGCGTGGGTGGCCTGTCCGGACCCGATCGATTTCCGCGCGTACACCGTGGTGAACCTGTACGAGGACTGGAACGCCTACTACCTCCCCAGCCGCTGGAAGCGCACGCCCCGGCCCGGTCGTCGCGACTGGCTCGGTCACGTCAGCACGACGCTGGAGGACATGAACCACCGGGAGCTGGCGCTGGGATCGCGCAGCCGCTCGGGCGAGCAGTGGGACATCTGGCAAGCGGTGTACTCTCCGGTCGGCCCCGACGGCTACCCGAAACCGATCTGGGACAAGCTCACCGGCGAGATCGACCGCGCGGTGGCCGAGTACTGGCGGGAGCGCTACGACCTGACCCACATCATCCGCCGCGACTGGAAGACGCTGGGGCCCAAGCTGCGCGGCAAGCTGCACATCTACGTCGGGGACATGGACAACTACTACCTCAACAACGCCGTGTACCTGACCGAGGCGATGCTCGACTCGCTGACCGACCCGCCGGCGGAGGCCGAGGTGGACTACGGGGACCGCGCGGAGCACTGCTGGAACGGCGACCACGAGCGGTCGAACGGGTACTCACGGATGCGCTACCATCAGATGTTCATCCCGCGCATCATGGACCGGATCCGGCGCAACGCTCCGGCGGGCGCGGACACGTTGAGCTGGCGGTACTGAGCCGTGATGTGAACGGGGCCGGCGAGCGCTCGCTCGCCGGCCCCGTCTGCGTCCCGCGTACGGTCCGCGGCCCGGTTCAGTCGCCCTGCTGACCCGCGCCCGGCTCCTCCTGCACGACGATCAGGAACCGCGACGCCTTCCAGAACTCCGTCGGCGAGGAGATGCGCAGACTGGCGGCGCCCGTGATGCGGCCCCGCTCGTCGCGCGGCGTCTCGAGGTACTTCACGTCCTGGCGCGACACGATGCGATAGCGGCCATCGGGATATGGCAGCGGGATCTCCGTCGTCTGGCGCCGGTCGATCGCCGTGAACTGGGTCGCATCGAGCTCCCGGGCGGGCGAGAGCGTCTCGCCGGTGCGCCACAGGATGAAGAGGACCCGGCTGCCGCCCTCCTCCACGACGAGCCCCTTCTCCTTGAGCTGCTCCTTCGTGCCCACGATGTAGAACACCGTGTGCTCCGCCGTGACCGTGTCCTTCAGCGCCACGTTCTCGGTCTCGAGTGCCACGTTCGTCACCCGCAGCGTGTCGATCTGGGCGGTCAGGGTCGCGATGTTGGTCCGCTGCGACTCGATCACGCCCTGCAGGTTCGTCACCGTCGCCTCGAGGGTCGTGCGCAGGCTGTCGGACAGATGCGTGAGGCCGCGGATGCGGCGCTGGCTGTCGCGCAGGCGTCGCTCGCTCTCGTCGAGGCGAGTGACCGCGTACCGGACCGTCTGGACGATCGAGTCGCGGCGCGCCGCCTCGGGGGACTCGCTCGACACCTTCAGGTCCTTCACCTGCACGGTCGCGATCGAAGCGGCGACATCGCTCAAGAGCCGCGTCTGGAGCGCCACCTCCTGGAGGAGGCTGTCCTTCTGCGCGCTGATGGTGTCGGCCTGGGCCAGCCGGGCCCGGACCTCGGGCGAAGGACCGCACGCCGTGGCCAGTACCACGGCTGCGGGCAGGACGGTCGTCACGAACGCCGAGAACTTGCGGGACATGGGTTGGTTCTCCGATCAGCGGGTCGCGAAAAAACGAACCTCTATATCTAATCGATCCGAGGCGAGGATGGCGGTCGGCCACCCGGCCCCGCCAGGATCGAATGTGAGCCCGCGCACAGCGTTGCCGGTCACTCCCCGGCGAGGAACCCGCGCGCCCGCAGGACGGTCCGGAGGTCGGGCTCCCCGATCTCCTGCAGCTCGTAGCGCACGCGCAGCGCGGGCCGGTCGAGCGCGATCAGGCGCCGCAAGTCGATCGGCGAAGCCACCAGCACCAGGTCCGCGGGCACCGCCCGGATCGTCGCTTCCAGGTCGTGGAGCTGCGCCGCGCCGTACCCCATGGCGGGCAGGACCGGCCCCGTGTCGGGCCAGGCCGCGAACGTGTCCCGGATCGAGCCGACGGCGTACGGCCGCGGGTCCACGACCGCGGCCGCCCCCCAGCGGCGCGCGGCGATCCACCCCGCGCCGAACCGCATCCCCCCGTGCGTGAGCGTCGGCCCGTCCTCTATCACCAAGATCCGCTTGCCGCGGATCTCCTCGCCGCCGTCCACGGTGATCGGGCTCGCCGCCTCGACGACCGTGGCGTCGGGCGCGAGTCGCACCACCACGCCCCGCGCCACCTCGATGTCGGCCAGACCCGCGGTGTCCACCTTGTTGATCAGCGCGACGTGCGCCATGCGCAGCACCGCCTCGCCGGGATGATACCGCAGGGCATGGTCCGCCCGATGCGGATCGACCACGGCGATCAGCAGGTCGGGCACGTAGAACGGCATGTCGTTGTTGCCGCCGTCCCAGACGATCACGTCGGCCTCCCGCTCGGCCTCCCGCAGGATGCGCTCGTAGTCCACGCCGGCGTACACCACCAGTCCCCGCGCGATGAGCGGCTCGTACTCCTCCCGCTCCTCGATGGTCACCTGATGGCGCACGAGGTCGTCGGCGGTCGCGAAGCGCTGGACCGCCTGGGCGGCGAGGTCCCCGTACGGCATCGGGTGCCGCACCACGACGACACGCTTCCCCGCATCCCGCAGCAGCCCCGCGACGCGGCGCGTGGTCTGGCTCTTCCCGGCGCCGGTCCGGACCGCGCACACCGCGATCACCGGCACCGCGGCGCGGAGCATCGTGTGCTTCGGACCCAGCAGCAGGTAGTCCGCCCCGGCGGCCAGCACCGTGGAGCCGAGGTGCATCACGTCCTCGTGGGACACATCGCTGTAACTGAACACGGCGACGTCGACGGCGCGCTCGCGCACCAGCTGCGACAGCCCGGCCTCCGGCTCGATCGGAATGCCGTCGGGATATCGGGCTCCGGCCAGCGCCGCGGGGTAGCGGCGGTCCGCGATGTTGGGCAGCTGCCCGGCGGTGAACGCGACCACCTCGTAGCCGGAGTGGTCGCGGAAGTACACGTTGAAGTTGTGGAAGTCCCGACCGGCGGCGCCGATGATCAGGACCCGCTGCGGGCGCAGGGCCATGGCGAAGTGTCGTCCCCGGTGCGTGAAGGGAGCTTGAGACCACGCTGAACGTCCCGTGGCGAGGCACATTTGACAGTCCCGGGTGGTGGCCCCAACGTGGAGGGTCCGTGCCGCGCGCCACGATGTGCACCGGAGGCCCCATGCGCCGCTTTCCCGCCGCCCTTCTCGTCGCCCTCGCGTCCGCCGCCTCCGCCTCGGCCCAGATCGGCGGCGCGGGTGGTCGCCCGACGTTCCCCGCCTGGAGCATGTCGTACGCCGTCCCCGCGGGCTGGCAGCTGGCGCAGCAGACGGCGCGCGTGCACACGCTCCTCACAGCGGCCGGCGCGCAGGGGCCGGTGATCTACGTCGGACCGGGAATGCACCAGAGCTTCAACGACGCGGGGGCGGACCTGAACAAGGGGTTCAATGCCCTCGGGTTGAGCGGCATGCCCACCGCGCAGCCGACGTCGATGACGATCGGCGGCATGCAGGCGATGACCGCGGACTACCTCGGACAGAACCAGATGGGGATGCAGTACCAGGCGCGCGTGGTCTCCGTGCTCACGCCGCACGGCACCGGCTTCCTCGTGCTGGGTCTCGCACCCGCGCACCAGCCGGGAGAGATGCGGTCCGTCGTCGATCAGCTGGCGCAGAGCCTGCACGTCACGGGACCGCCGCGCCCCGATCCGCAGGCGGTCGCGGCGCTGCGCGG
>DASPFU010000112.1:0-3181 GCA_035620935.1 Gemmatimonadales bacterium | reverse complement strand
CCGGCAGCTTGGCGAGTGCGGTGAGCACCGCGTCCTCGACCGCCTCGGGCACCGTGTCCCGGGTGGCCGACGGCGCGGTGGGCCGCTCGGTCATCACCTTGGCGACGATCGCCTGCGCGGTGCTCCCGGTGAACGGCGGGTCGCCGGTCAGCATCTCGTAGAGCACGCAGCCCAGCGCGTAGATGTCGGTGCGGGCGTCGAGGGTACGCTCGCCCATCGCCTGCTCGGGCGACATGTAGTGCGGGGTGCCGAGCGACATCCCGGTCTCGGTCATGCGGGTGCCGCCGGCGCTCGAGACCGCCAGGGCAATGCCGAAGTCGGCGACCAGGGCCTGCCCATCGTGGAGGAGAATATTGTCGGGCTTGATGTCGCGGTGGATCACGCCGTGGCGGTGGGCGTAGTCGAGCGCGCTCGCCACCTCGCAGGTGATCCGGACCGCTTCGGCGATCGGCAGCTGCTTCTCGCGGGCCAGGCGATCGCGGAGCGACTCGCCCTCGACGAACGGCATGACGTAGTACGCCGTGCCGTTCACCTCACCGGAATCGATCAAGCCGAGGATGTGAGGGTGCTGCAGGTTGGCGATGGTCTTGATTTCGCGCAGGAACCGCTCGGCGCCGATGACGGCCGCGAGTTCCGGCCGCAACACCTTGATGGCGACCTGGCGGTCGTGCTTCAGGTCCTGGGCGAGGTACACCGTCGCCATGCCGCCCTGCCCCAGCTCCCGCTCGAGGCGGTAGCGGTCGGCGAGGGCGGCGGTCAGGCGCGGCGGGGATTCGGGCATGAGCTGCGGTCGACCGTGTGCCGGGCTGCCTAGCCCCGGACGTGCCGGTTGAGGAACGCGATCGTCCGCTCCCAGGCCAGCGCGGCCGCGGCCGCATCGTACCGCGGCGTCGTGTTGTTGTTGAAGCCATGCTGCGTCCCGGGGTACAGGTGCCGCTCGTAGGTCACCCCCGCGGCTTTCAGGGCCTCTTCGTACGCCGGCCAGCTGGCGTTGATTCGCTCGTCGACCTCGGCGGACTGGATCAGCAGCGGCGCTGTGATGTTCGGCACGTCCTCGAGATCGGGCGCCGAGCCGTAGAACGCGACCCCGGCCGAAAGGTCACGCCCGAGGCGCGTGGCGAGGAAGTTCACCATCCCGCCGCCGTAGCAGAATCCCACGGCACCGATCCTGCCCGTGCCCTCGGGGAGGGCGCGCAGGAAGCCCGCGGCCGCGATGAAATCCTGCCGGGTTTTCGCTTGATCGAGGTCCCGGAACAGCGTGCGCGCGCGGTCTTCGTCTCCGGGGTAACCGCCGAGCGGGAAGAGCGCGTCCGGCGCGAACGCCACGAAGTTGACGACCGCCAGTCGCCGGGCGATGTCCTCGATGTGCGGGTTGAGCCCGCGGTTCTCGTGGATCACGAGCACCCCGGGCTGCCGCCCGGTGGCGCCAGTGGGGTGCGCGAGGTAGCCCCGCCCCTTCCCGTAGCCGGCGGGCGAGTCGAACTCGACGTACGTCTGGCTGATCCGGCGGTCGTCGAGCCGCACGAGCTGCGCCTCGGCGAACCTCGGGCTCAGCTGCTCGAGCAGCATGGCGGCAGTGACACCGCCCACGGCGTATCTCGCCGCCCGCTCGAGGAAGGCGCGGCGGTCGATCGCCCCGTGGACGTAGGCGTCGAACAGAATGAGCAGGTCCTGATCGAAGTCGTGCGCGGTCTTCTCTGGCATGGTCGCGGTCCAGGAATGAGTTTCGAGGGCAGGGGCTCGCTCATCGAGCCGCCGTCAACGTCGCCGGGCCTCCATCCACCGGTCCCGCCACACGATCGGTCACGGGTGGGTCAACTTGCGCCGTGCGCGGACCGATGGGAAGGGTGGAGCGACGCGGCGGTCGGCCAGGGCCGCCGCGAGGCGGTCGATCGCGCTCACTGCGCCGCCTCCAGGCGCCCCCGCGCCATCCGGGGGCCCTTATCGTGCCCTCCGCCGGATCTCGACCGGCAGCTCGAGTCGCTGCCCGCCGGGGATCCACACCTCGAGCGTCATGCGGCCCGGAGCCGTCGGCACGTAAGCGAAGTCCGCGGTCTCTCCCGGGCTCAGCGTCACCACCGCGGGGCGAGCGACCCGCATCGCCGGAGGGAGATCCGCCCCGTCCTGTGCCAGCGGCGTCCACTGCGCCACCGTGGCCTCGGTCCCGAACCGGAACTGCAGGACCTCGTCGGCGTGAATGCTCACGATGCGGATGCGGTTGGGCACCCCCGCGGCGAGGACCAGCGGCGCCGGGTTCCGGCGTCCGTTCACCAGGAGGAAGGCTGGGCCTTCCTTGTGGAACACCGGCAACCCGCCCCCGCCGGCGACCACCAGGTGGTCCCGAGTCGTATCCCGTGGGGTGTCGGTCACGATGATCGCGCCGTACATCCCGGACCCGATCTGCCGCAGCTCGTGCAGGTGAGAGTGATAGGGGAACGTCCCGGCCCGGGGCGGCGTGAATTCCGCGGCGAACATCCCGCCCGGCTCGATCGGCGGAAAGATCCGGTCTCCGAGGCCGCTGAAATTGGCGACGCCGTCTGGATAGCTCTCGATCTCGAGCCCGTGCCAATGGACGCCGCTCGGTTCATCGAGGTTGTTGTGCACCTGAATCCGCACCGGCTGGCCCCGCGTGAGCTCGAGCACCGGTCCGGGAATCCGGATCGAGTCCCGGGCCGGCACCTGGGCGCCACTCTGGAGGAGAAACCCATACCCGGTCTGCCCGCCGAGCAACGCGTTCGGCCGCTTCTGAATCAGGAGGTCGATCACCCGGCGCTCCGACGCCGCAGGCTCCCGGTACCCGGGCCTCGGGGTCACGTGCATCCCGATCACCAGCCCGCGCATCGTGTGGCCGCCGGGCTTGTCATGATCCGGGATCGCGTGGCCGCTCCCGGCCACGTGGCTGTCCTCGGCCCCGTGGAGGCTCGAGTGATCGCCCACATGGCTCGCGAAATGGCAGTGGAAGACCCAGTTGCCCGGCGTGGTGGGGAGGAAGGAGATCGAGAACGACCCGCCGATCGGGATCAGGCGCATGTTCATCAGCGCCTGGCGCGACCGGGGCACGACCGTATCGGCCCGCTCGACCCCCGAGCGCTCCACCCGGAAGTAGAAGCCGTGCAGGTGGAGCGGGTGCTCGATCGCGGAGGCATTGATGACGCGGACGTGCACCGAGTCGCCCTGCATG
>DASPFU010000111.1:0-16014 GCA_035620935.1 Gemmatimonadales bacterium | reverse complement strand
TTCAGCCCGGCCCGAGCGTCCCGACGTACTGGCCGCTCGATGACCGTGGCTTCCTGACGCGCGGCCAGGTCAGTCCGGGGGCCGAGAGCGAGGCGCATCCGGGCATCGACATCGCCGTGCCGGTCGGCACCCCGGTGCGCGCCGCCGGCGGCGGGACGGTCGCGCTCGCGGGCGTGAACGATGACTACGGGATGTTCGTGCGCGTCCGCCATCCGGGCGGGTATGAAACGATGTACGGGCACGCGTCGCGCCTGCTGGTGCGCGACGGCGACGACGTCGCCGCCGGCCAGGTGATCGCGCTGTCCGGCAATACCGGGCGCTCCACGGCGCCGCATCTCCACTTCGAAGTACGACGCGACGGGCGCTCGATCGATCCGCTCGCGGTCGTCAAGGAGGGAAGCTGATGGCGATCTTCGCGGACAAGGGGTCGAGCGGAGGGGATGCGGAGGCGGGGCTGTCGATCATCGCGGCGGGGATGGAAGTGGTCGGCGACATCGTGGCGGAGGGGATCGTGAAGGTCGAGGGCGCCGTCCGCGGCAACCTCCGCGTCGCCCGCCAGGTGCTGGTCGCCAAAGGCGGTCTGGTGGAAGGGGACATCCAGACCCGTGAGGCGATCATCGGCGGGGAAGTGCGGGGCGCGATCAGCGCCTCACAGCGAATCGAGATCCAGCCCGCTTCAGTGGTGCACGGCGACCTCGCGACGCCGATGCTCCTGGTCCAGGAGGGAGGCGAAGTGAACGGGGTCCTGCGAATGGGGGCGACCGTGGCCGAGGGCATGGCCGTTCATGCGACCTGAGAATTCGGTCATCGTATTCGGATATCCACATCGCGAGGCCTCCGCACCTGTGGATATCATAAGCTACACCATTACAATGTGTTAACCGCAGTCGGCGTGTGGGAATCTGATCGAAAAACGCCTCAAGTGTCGTTATAGTGACCAGATAATGTCTCGAAACTGACGGCATGGATCTAGCCGAGCTGACCCGGTACCTGGACGGTCACCTGCGCATCAGCGAGGTCCGCGACGCCCGCGAGGCGCTGAACGGCCTCCAGGTCGAGAATCGCCGCGGTACGGTATCGCGGGTGGCTGTCGCCGTGGATGCGTGCGCGGCCACGATCGGCTTGGCGGCCGCCGCCGGAGCGGATCTGCTGCTCGTGCATCACGGCCTGTTCTGGGGCGGGCTCCGTCCCGTCACGGGGCCGCAGTACCGGCGGTTCGCGGCGCTGATCCAGCACGACATCGCCGTCTACTCGGCACACCTCCCGCTCGACTGCCACCCCGATCTCGGCAACAACCCGGTCCTCGCGAGGCAGTTGGGGCTGTCGATCCGCGGTGACTTCGGCATGTACGAAGGTCAGTCCATCGGCATCTGGGGCGAGGTGTCGCTGGGACGGGAGGCGTTGCTCGACCGGATCCGCGAGCTGTTGGGCGGCACGCCGCGCCTGCTGCCGTTCGGGCCGGAACGGGTCGCGCGCGTCGGCATCATCACGGGGGCGGGTGCCCGTGCCATCCCACAGGCGGTGGCCGCCGGGCTCGACACCTTCATCACGGGCGAGGGTCCCCACTGGACCTTCTTCGATGCCGAGGAGTTGGGTGTCAACGTCGTGCTCGCCGGGCACTATGCCACCGAGACGGTCGGGGTGAAGGCGCTGGCCGCGCACCTCGAGGCGCGGTTCGGACTCCCCTGGGTGTTCCTCGATCATCCGACCGGACTCTGAGCGGAGCCCGGGGCGGGGGACCCCGGCCCACCACCGGCGCGATGGGGGATTCCAGAACCCGTGGCTCGGGGCAGTGCCCGGCCGGGCGGGGGGCCTCCTCCGCTGGCTGCTCGTGGAGCGGCTCCTCCATCCACCACCACGCGATCCCGATCCGTCCTCGTTCGCCGTGGCCACGCCCGCGGTGCCGGCGCCGCGGGCCGAGCCCGGCGAGCTCGTCGTGACCTGGGTCGGGCACGCGACGTTCCTGGTGCAGATTGGCGGGCGGAATATCCTGACCGATCCGATGTGGGGGGAGCGCGCGTCGCCGGCCAGGTTCGCCGGGCCCCGGCGCTGGGTCCGCCCCGGGATGGCGTTCTCCGATCTGCCGCCGATCGACGCCGTCGTGCAGTCCCACAATCACTATGATCACCTCGACGACGGAACCGTGCGCCGCCTGGCGCGATCGCAGCCCCAGGCCCGCTGGCTCGCGCCCCTCGGCCTCGCCCCATTCCTGCGGTCGCGTGGCGTCCGCGGGGTCGCGGAGCTCGACTGGTGGGAGGAGCACCACGACGACGGCGTGACGTACACCTGCGCTCCCGCTCAGCACTTCAGCGCGCGCGGCCCGTGGGACCGCAACCGGACCCTGTGGTGCAGTTGGGGGATCGCCGCCGGGGGCCGGCGCCTCTACTTCGGCGGGGACTCAGGCCTCCATCCCGAGTACGGGTCGATCGGCGAGCGGTGTGGTCCGTTCGACGTCACCCTCCTGCCCATCGGCGCCTACGAGCCGCGCTGGTTCATGCGCCCCGTCCACATGAACCCCGAAGAGGCGGTGGAGGCCTACCGCGCCCTCGCGCGGTCGGGAAACCACGCGACACCCACCTTCGTCGCGATGCATTGGGGGACCTTCAAGCTCACCGACGAGCCGATGGACGAGCCGCCACGCCGGCTCCGGGCGGCCTGGGTCGCGGCGGGTCTGCCCCCAGACCGGCTGTGGATACCGGCTCACGGGGAGACGCGGCACCTGTGACGCCGCGACGCGTGCTGGCGCTGCTCGCGGCCACACAACTGCTCGCGCTGGCACCGTGGTTCAGCGCCTCGGCGGTCGCACCGGCGCTCGCGGCGCGCTGGGGGCTCACACCGGGGGCGACCGCGTGGCTCACCGTATCGGTCCAGCTGGGGTTCGTGGCTGGTGCGCTCGTCTCCGCGACGCTGACGCTGCCGGATCGCTGGTCGGCGCGGCGACTCGTGGCCGGATCGAGCGTGCTCGCCGCCATGGCGACGGCCGGGGTGATCGTCGCCCCGTCTGCCGCCGCCGCCGTCGCGCTGCGATTCGTGACCGGCGCCGCCCTCGCCGGCGTCTATCCGCCCGCGATGAAGGTCGCGGCCGGATGGTTCCGCGAAGGTCGGGGCGTGGCCCTGGGCGTGCTCGTGGCGGCGGTCACGCTCGGGTCCGGTGGCCCCCATTTCGTGCGGTGGGTCGTGCCGGCCGAGTCGTGGCCGCTGGTGCTCGCCCTGGCAGCCGGGTCGGCGGTCGCCGGTGGCGTGCTGGTCCTGCGCGTGCCGGGGGACGGCCCGTACGCCGTCCGGGCGCCGCGCTTCGACTGGGGGGCGGTGCCGCGCATCCTGCGAGACCGGCCCACGCTGCTCGCGAACACGGGCTACCTCGGCCACATGTGGGAGCTGTACGCGATGTGGACGTGGATCGCGGCGTGGGTCGTCGCCAGCCAGGCGGCCCGCGGCGCAACGGGCGACGCGGCCACGCTGGCCGCTCTCGTGGCGTTCGGGGTGATCGGCGCCGGCGCGGTGGGATGCTGGCTCGCGGGACTGGCGGCGGACCGCTGGGGCCGCACGCTCGTGACGAGCGCGTCGCTCGCCGTCTCCGGGACGTGCTGTCTCGGGGCCGGGTTCCTGTTCGCGGCACCGCTCCCCGTTCTCGTCCCCTGGCTGCTCGTGTGGGGCTTCGCCATCGTCGCCGACTCCGCCCAGTTCTCCACCGCGGTGAGCGAGCTCGCACCGCAGGAACTCGTGGGCACGGCGCTGACGCTGCAGACGAGCCTCGGGTTCCTCCTCACGACCATCACGATCTTCGCCGTGCCCGCACTCGCCGCCGCGATCGGCTGGCGTTGGGTGATGAGCGTGCTGGCGATCGGGCCGGCCCTCGGCATCTGGGGGATGCTGGCGCTGCGCGCCCGGCCCGAATCGCGGCGGCTCGCCGGGGGACGCCGCTAGTGTCGTTGCACGTCGCCGGGGCGGGGAAGGAGCGCCGCGCGATCGCGTGGGTGGGGTACGCGGCCGGGCCGGGGATCGCGATCGCGGTGTGGGCGGCCGCGCCGGGCGCGATGCCCGAGGCCGCCGTACCGGTCGCCGGCCTCGCGGCCTGGATGGCGGTGTGGTGGCTCACCGCGGTGGTGCCGCTGGCCGCGACGGCGCTCCTGCCACTCGCCGTCCTGCCGCTCGCCGGCGCTCCGTTCGAGCGGGTGGCGCGGCACTACGCGGACCCGATCGTGTTCCTCTTCCTGGGCGGGTTCTTCCTGGCGGCCGCGAGCGAGCGGTGGGGTCTCCATCGGCGCCTGGCCTTCGCCACCATCGCGCTGGTCGGTGTCGGGGCGCCACGCGTCGTCCTCGCCGTGATGGTCGCAACGGCCTTCCTGTCGATGTGGATCTCGAACACCGCGACCGCGGCACTGATGCTGCCGCTCACCGTCGCGATCGTGGACCTGGCCCGACGCGATGCCCCGGAGCAGGCCGCCAGCTTCGGTCCGGCGCTGGTGCTGGGGATGGCCTATGCGGCGTCGATCGGCGGCGTCGCCACCCTGATCGGCACCCCGCCCACGGCGATCCTCGCCGGCGCGGCGCGGGCCACGCTCGGGCGCCCGATCGGCTTCGCCGAGTGGTTGGCCGTCGGTCTGCCGATCGCGCTGCTGCTGCTCGTGGCCTGCTGGCTGCTGCTGGTCCGCGGCGTGTTCCAGGTCCGGGGACCGCTGGGCGGCCTTGCCACGCTCATCGACCGCGAGCGCGCGCGGCTGGGAGACTGGAGCTTCGGCGAGCGGGCGACGCTGGCGGTCTTGGTGGCGACCGCGCTCGCGTGGGTCCTGCGGGAGCCGAAGGCGATCGGGGCGCTGCGACTGCCGGGTCTCGCGGACGCGTGGCCGGGCCTGTCCGATGCCGGGATCGCCATCGTCGCGGCACTGGTGCTGTTCGTGCTGCCGACGTCCCGCACGGCGCGGGAGTTCGCACTCGACTGGAAATCCGCGGCGCGGATCCCCTGGGACGTGCTGCTGCTGTTCGGGGGGGGACTGGCCCTCGCGGGCGGGTTCGACGACAGCGGGCTCGGCCCGTGGCTGGCGCAACGTCTCGGCGCACTGGGGGGTCTGCCGCCGCTCGCCGCCATCGCCGGCATCACGCTGTTCTTCGTGCTCCTGACCGAGCTGACGTCCAATACCGCGACCGCGGCGATGGCGATGCCCATCGTGGCGGCGGTGGCCCCCGCGATCGGTGCTCACCCGTTGCCGCTGATGGCGGCCGCGGCGCTGGGCTCGGCGATGGGTTTCATGTTGCCCGTCGGCACACCGCCCAACGCGCTCGCGTTCGGGACCGGCGCCGTCTCGGCCGCGGAGATGCGGCGGGCCGGACTCTGGCTGGACCTCATCGGTGTGGCGGTCATCACGGCGGTCGTGGGGATCTGGAGCCGCGGGTTCGGTGCGGCGCCGTGAGCGATGCCCGAGGCGGGAACGGCAGCCCGTCGCATCGTGCGGCGGGCTGCCGTCTCGTCGGGATCCGGCTCGGCGTTACTGCAGCAGCGTCGGGAAGCTGGCGATCACGGTCTTCTTGCCGCCCCCCGAGATCGGCTTCGCGCCGAGGTAGACGTCGAACAGCGCCCAGCACAGCGCCGGCGAGTCGATGTCGGGCTTCTGGGCCCCCGCGATGGACGTCGTGAAGCGCCCCTCCGGGGTGCATGAGAACACCAGCTCGGTACCGTTCGTGACCTCATCGGCGAAGAACGCGCGGAACTGATCGAGGGCCGCCTCCCCGCCCGGCAGGCCCTTGCCCGCCACGTCCTGGACGCGGGGCCGCAGCGCGCCGTCGAACGCTTCAGCCATCGTCGCCCCGTCCACGTCCCGCGTCATCACCAGACGCATCGTCATGGCGAAGCCCCGCTCGAGGATCTTGCCGTAGAACGCGTTGTCGCCCTGGAGCTGCGCCGCCGTCTTGCCGGCCCAGCCGGCGAGGGCGGCCTTGGCGCCGGCGGCGTCCACGTACAGGCCGAAGGCATACACCTTCACCTTCAGCATGGTGCGGGTGCGCACGCCTGTGCCGGTCAGCGTGTGAGCGGTGGTGCCGCCGGGAGGCGTGAGGGTCGTCGGAAATTCGACCCCGGTGCTCGGGTCCTTGTAGGTCTGGCCCGCGAGGGGCAGGGCCGCGAGCGTGAACGCCGCCAGCCCGAATGTCGCCAGTCGCATCAGTCCTCCAAAACGGGAGAATCGCCGTGGCACGACAGGTGGAACCTATCGCGGCCCCGCGCCACGGCCAGTGCCGCGTGGCATGAAGGCGCCTGCCTCACGCCTCGTCGCCCCGCGCGGCATCGACCGCGACGACGAAGCGCACGGTGAGGGTCTCAGCGGTCTGCGGGGTCACCGTACACGAGCTCTCCGCCCCGATGACGCGTCTCACGGCCAGCAGCTCGGCGTCGGCGATCGCCGGCACGTCTCGGTAGGTGATCTCCAGCGTCCCGCCATCGATCAGCCGGTAGGTCACGGGGCGACCGGCGAGGCGGTGATGCGGATCGACGCGTGGCAGCGCGTCCTCGAGCCGCTGGCGGACCCGGTCGAGCCGAGCGAGGGCGGCGGCGCCCCGCGGGCCGCTCACGCCCGCCGCCGATTGTAGAGGACCGCCGCGGCGTTGCGACGCATGCCGGCGGGGCCCGCGCGCGCGAAGGCCGTGTCCCCGTAGCGCGCGTCGAACGACGCTGGCGGTGCGTCGAGCAGTTCCATCGGGTCGGGGCTCGCGAGCTCGGCGCGGGGCGCGAGCGCGGCGTCAGCGGTGACGTCGGCGAAGCGCACGTTCCAGGGGCACACGTCCTGACAGACGTCGCAGCCGAACAGCCAGCCGGCCACGCGGTCGCGCTCGTCGCCGTTGAACTCGCCGCGCCGCTCGATCGTGAGATAGGAGATGCAGCGGCGGGCGTCGAGCACGCGGGGCTCGGGGAACGCGCCCGTCGGGCACGCATCGAGGCAGGCGCGGCACGTCCCGCAGCGGTCGTCGGCGAAGGGGGTGTCGGGCGCGAGGTCCGCGTCGGTCAGCACGACGCCGATGAAGGTGTAGGAGCCGCGCCGCGGATGGATGAGCATCGTGTTCTTGCCGATCCAGCCGAGCCCGGCGCGCTGCGCCAGCTCCCGCTCGGGGACCGGGCCCGCGTCGACGTACCACCGGCTCGCGGCCCCCGGTGATGTCTCCGCGATGGCCGCGGCGAGACGCTCGAGTCGCGGCATGAGGACACGGTGGTAGTCGGTGCTCCATGCGTACTGAGCGACGCGCGCATCCGGGTGGCCCGGGGTGGGGTCCGCCGCCCGCTCGGTGCCTGGCGCGCGATGGAGGTACTCGGTCAGGGTCACCACCGCGACCCGCGCGGCGGGGACGATGCGCGCCGGGTCGCGCCGCCGCGCCGCCTGCCGGTGGAGATAGCGCATGGTCCCCGCGTGGCCCGCGTCGAGCCAGCGCTCGAGCGCGTCGCCGTGCGGCACCGGCTCGAGGGTCGCGATGCCGGCGGCGGTGAAGCCCAGCTCGCGGGCGCGCTGCTTCACCGTCGCGGCGCGCGCGTGCGGGGTCGCCATCCGCGCGGGCGTCACAGCCCCATCGTCTCGCGGCGCCACCGGGCGAAGCGGACGATGTCGTTGGCGGGCGGCACGGCATCCGCGTCGCCGTACGCGGTGAACATCCGCCAGCGCAGGTACTCGCGTGGCGGCAGCGGGAGGAACGGCGCGCGCCGCCACCAGTCGCGCGCGCGGAAGCTCCAGGCGAGGCGAATCAGGTCGCGCGCCAGCCGCGGACTGAGCAGGGCGCGCCCCGTGAGCGCGGCCGTCACCGCCAGCCACGCTCGGCCCGACGCGACGGCGGGTGTCCCCGGGGTTTCCATCCCTTCTGTATATTCACGCGGTGTGCAGGGTGCAAGGGAAGCTCCGCATCACTCGCGTGCCACGTGCGCGTCGGCCTGCCCCCAGCGTCACGCGATCGGCCAGCATCCGGGAGGACCATGTCCGAACGATCGAGCGGCCCGCTGCGCTTCAGCCGCACTGAAGATGAACGCCTCTTTGAGGCGCCGCCGCCCGAGCGGGCGGCGTTCACCCACACCGACCCCTGGCGGGTGCTGCGCATCATGGGGGAGTTCGTGGAGGGCTTCGACACGCTCTCCGACATCGGCAGCGCGGTGGCGATCTTCGGGTCGGCGCGTACCCCCCCGGACCATCCGATGTACGAGAAGGCGGTCGAGACGGCGCGCCTGCTGGCCCGCGACGGGTTCACCATCATCACGGGCGGCGGGCCGGGCATCATGGAGGCGGCGAACCGTGGGGCGCAGGAGGGCAACGGCCTCTCGGTGGGCTGCAACATCGAGCTGCCGTTCGAGCAGGGGACCAACGCGTACGTGGAGCGCTCGATCAATTTCCGCTACTTCTTCGTCCGCAAGACGATGTTCGTGAAGTACTCGATCGCGTTCATCGTCTTTCCCGGCGGGTTCGGGACCATGGACGAGATGTTCGAAGCGCTGACGCTGATCCAGACGGGCAAGGTGCGGAACTTCCCCGTGGTGCTGTTCGGCCGCAGCTACTGGGCGGGCCTGGTGGACTGGTTGCGGGAGCGCGTCGCCGGGGAGGGGAAGATCGACGCCAAGGACATCGAGCTGTTCCACGTGACCGATCACGCGGCCGAGGCGGCGAACCTCATTCTCCAGGCCCGGGAGCGGCGCATCCGCGAGTTCCCGGCCGTCAATCCCTGAGGGACAATGACCAAGCGGACCGACTACCTGCGCGGGCCCCGGATTGCGCCGGCGCCCATCACCGGCCGTGAGACGGCGGCGGAGCTGGTGGAGAACGCCTTCCTCGCCTACAACGCGGGCCGGCTCGCCGAGGGGTGCCGCCTGTTCACCGAGCGGATGCTGGCGGGGGAGGCGACCGTGGGGATGAGTCTCACCGGCGCGATGACGCCCGCGGGGCTCGGCATGTCGACGATCATCCCCCTGATCGAGGCCGGGTTCCTGGACTGGATCGTCTCGACCGGTGCGAACCTCTACCACGACGCCCACTTCGGACTCGGGCTCTCGATGCACCGAGGCACGCCGTTCATCGACGACGTCGCGCTCCGCGAGGAAGGGGTCGTGCGCATCTACGATATCTTCTTCGATTACGAGGTGCTCCTCTCGACCGACCACTTCGTCCGGCAGGTGTCGGCGCGGCCGGAGTTCCAGCGCCCCATGAGCTCGGCCGAGTACCACTACCTGCTGGGCGGGTACCTGCGGCAGCGCGAGCAGGCCCTGGGGCTCACCGGGAAGTCGGTGCTCTCGGTGGCGCACGAGTGCGGCGTGCCGATCTACACGTCGTCGCCGGGGGACTCCTCCATCGGGATGAACGTGGCCGAGCAGGCGCTCGACGGCAGCCTTCTGCGGTTCGACGTGTCCGCGGACGTCAATGAGACGGCCGCCATCGTGTTCGACACCAAGGTGCACGGCGGCAAGAGCGGCGTGCTCCTCGTCGGCGGGGGCAGTCCCAAGAACTTCGTGCTGCAGACCGAGCCCCAGATCCAGGAGGTGCTGGGGGTGAGCGAGAAGGGACACGACTACTACCTGCAGATGACCGACGCGCGGCCGGACACCGGCGGCCTGTCGGGTGCGACGCCCGCCGAAGCGGTGAGCTGGGGCAAGGTCGATCCTGAGCAGCTGCCCGGCACCGTGGTGTGCTACATCGACAACACGGTGGGGCTGCCGCTGCTGGCCGCGTACGCGCTGGCCCGACGGCCCCCTCGTCCCCTCAAGCGCCTCTATCACGCGCGCGAGCGGATGATGGGGGAGCTGGTCGCCGCCTACCAGGCCGCGAAGGCCGCGCGCGATGCGCGGGCCGAGCAGGCGACTGAGCGCCACCTCGGCTGATACCGCGACCGGGGCCAGGCGGCCCTCCAGGGCGTACGCCGCATACGCCCTGGGTCTCCTCACACTCATCAACGTCCTCAACTACACCGACCGCAACGTCGTCTTCGCCCTGTTCGAGCCGATCAAGCGGGATCTCCAGCTGTCGGACGCGCAGCTGGGCTGGATCGGGTCGGCGTACATCATCGTGCTGTCCGTCATGGCCCTGCCGCTCGGCGTGATCGGCGACCTCCGGTCCCGCCGCGGGGTGATCACCTTCGGGGTGACCCTGTGGAGCCTCGCGACGGCGGCCGGCGGCCTGGTGAGTCGGTACTGGCAGCTCTTCGTCTGCCGCGCGCTGGTCGGCGTGGGCGAGGCCGGCTACATGCCGGCGTCCCAGGCGATCGTCGCCGAGTACTACCCGGGCCCGAGCCGCGCCATGGCCATGGGCATCTACTCGGTCGGGATGGCGTTCGGCGGCGTGCTCGGCATCTGGCTGGGCGGCGAGCTGGCGCTGGCGTTCGGCTGGCGCTACGCGTTCCTGCTCATGGGGATGCCGGGACTGGTCCTCGCGGTCCTGGCGGCGCGGCTGCGCGAGCCCGATCAGCGGGCGCCGGGGCCGATCGGCGCGGCGCTGTCCGCGTGGTACCGGAAGCGCCTTCCCCGGCTGCTGCGCCTCGCGAGCCCGCTCGTCGCCCTCACGGCGATTGGCGCGCTGATCGGCGTGGTGCTCACCCTGGTGGAGGAGGCCCCGTCCCAGGTGGACGCCGCGGTCTTCGCGGTGTTCCTCAGTGCCGGCATCGCCTGGACGGTGGCGCGGCTCGTGCCGGTGGCGCTCGCCCAGACCGCGCGGGCCGGCCGCGTGGCGGCCACAGCCCTGGAGGAGTTCCTCGAGGCCACCGCCATCGTGCTGCGCACGCCGACCTTGATCTGGATCTTCATCGGCGGGGCGCTCGTCACCTTCGCGGTGAACGGCCTCATCGCCTGGGCGCCGAGCTTCCTGCAGCGCGTCCACGGGATGAGCCCGGTGGACGTGGGCCGCAACTTCGGCCTCCTCGCCCTGGCGGGAGGCGTGCTCGGGGCGCTGACGGGCGGACGGCTCGCCGACGTGATGCAGGCGCGCTGGGCCGGGGGCCGGGTGTTCTCGACGGGTGTCGGCTTCGTGCTGGGCGGCCCGGTGTGCACGGCGTTGCTGCTGGTGGACCGGTCGGCGCTGTTCACGGCCCTCGTGTTCGGGACCTTCTTCCTTTACACGTGGTACAACGGCCCGATCACGGCCGTGATCCTCGACGTCGTCCCGGCGGCGGTGCGGTCGTCGGTCCTGGGCGCGTTCGTGCTGTTCTCGCACCTGGCGGGCGACGCCATCGCCCCGCCGCTCGTAGGCTACCTTTCCGATCGCTCGGATCTGCGCACGGCGATGCTGATCCTGCCGGCGGCCGGCGTGCTGGGCGGGCTCGTGATCCTGGTGGCGCTGGGCACGGTGCGGCGGGACATGCTGCGGATCGGCCGGCCGGCCCGGGGCGAGAGGAGGGGCGCGCGGTGAAGATCGCGGTCGTCTTCGACACCCTCCACCCCGAGTGGGGAGACGACGACTTCTGGCGCGAGTTCGCGGCCGGCGTCGAGGAGGCGGAGTACGAAGTCGCCGATGCGCTGCGCCGCAACGGCCACGAGCTGCGCCTGATCGGGATCCGCGACGACATCCGCGTGCTGGTGGACCGGCTCGCCGAGTTTGGTCCGGAGCTGGTGTTCAACTGCTGCGAGGCGTTCCGCGGCAACTCCCACTACGAGTACGGCGTCGCCGCGCTGCTCGAGATGTACGGCTACCGTCACACCGGGTCGCCCGCCACGGCCCTGCTCGTGGCGCGCAACAAATCGATGAGCAAGAAGATCCTCCGGTTCCACGGCATACGGGTGCCCGAGTTCGCGGTGTTCCATCCCGGCGAGCCGTTCCTGCGTCCCTCGGCCGTGCGCTATCCGCTGATCGTCAAGCCGCTGCTCGAGGACGCCTCCGTGGGCATCGCGCAGGCCTCGGTCGTGCACGACGACACGAGTCTCGAGGAGCGCGTGCGGTTCATTCACGAGAAGTTCACCCAGGCGGCGATCGCCGAGGAACTGATCGACGGACGGGAGCTGTACGTGGGCCTCCTCGGGAACGACGAGCTGCTGATGCTCCCGCCGATCGAGATGCACTTCGGGCGCCTGCCCAAGGCGGAGCGGCGCATCGCGACGTACAAGGCGAAATGGGACGTCGAGTACCGCGAGCGCCACAAGATCCGGACCGGATTCGCGCGCCGGCTCCCACCCGAGCTGCTGGCGCGGATCCGCTGGACGTGCGAGACCGCGTTCCACGCCCTGTGGCTCGAGGACTACGGACGGCTGGACCTGCGGCTCACCCACGACCACGAGGTGTACGTGATCGAGGCCAACCCGAACCCGTTCATCTCGTACGGGCACGAGTTCGCGAATGCCGCGGAGAAGGTCGGGCTCAAGTACCCCGCGTTCATCGAGCGCATCGTCGATGATGCGGTGAAGCGCCATGCGCACCGCGACTGAGGCGGCCGGGAGGGGAGCGCCATGACCCGGCGTGAGGTGCCCCGGCCCGAGCACCGCTGTCCCCGGTGCCGCTATGAGCTCCAGCGGTTCTGGTACTTCTGTCCCAACTGCGCCCGCCAGCTGGTCTGGCGCGACATCCTCAAGGAGACGGGAACCGAGTGCCGCTATTGCCGGTGGATGGTCTCCGACCGGCACTCGTTCTGCGCGTGGTGCGGTCGCAACATCGCCGACAAGGACTCGAGCGAGGAGCCGCTGCGGGCGCCGAAGGGCTTCAAGTTCGAACGGCGCTGCCGGCGATGCGGCGGGGGACTCCAGTACCCGATGCAGCACTGTCCCTGGTGCGGGCGCGACCAGACGTGGAAGTACGAGCGGTTCCAGAACCTCTGTCCCCACTGTGACCGGGGGGTGGACGACTGGATGGACACCTGCCCGTGGTGCGGCGGGGACGCGACCGGGCGCGACCTGATCCCCCGCGCCCTGCGGCGCGTGCGGCGGCTGCTGATCGTGTCCCGGATCAAGGACTGGGGCTATCGGGTGATCCTGCGCCCCGGGGTGTCCGGGGTCGCACCGGACACGCCCAAGGTGATCGAGATCGACCGGCGCTACGTCACGGCGAAGCGGCGGCGCGACGAGATCTCCTGGAACATGCTCACCGGCCTGATCCTCCACGAGGTGGGGCACTCGTTCCTCTATCATCACTGGACCTGGACGCGCTCGGGGCGCTTCCGGCGCGCCTTCGGGGAAGTGCGCATGGCCTACCGGGTGGCGGACGAGCACTGGGTGGACTTCGAGCGCCGCCGCATCGCGACCACGCTCACCGACCACGTCAGTCGCTACGCGGGCACCCACCCGCAGGAGGACTTCGCCGAGACGTTCCGCTTCTACGTCGCGCGGCGGGGCCGGCTGCGGGAGCTGTTCGGCGAGTTCGGCCGCAAGCGCAAGGGCGTGATCGTGTTCGAGAAGTTCCTGGTGCTGCACGACTTCGTGCGCAGCCTGCGGGGCTGGCGGTAGCCATGGACGAGCGTCACGCCCGTCTCGAGGCCCTGGCCGCGGCCCGCTGGCGCGTCGCGCTGGGGCTCACGAGCGCGATGATCGCCCTGTACTTCGGGTTCATCGCGCTCATCGCCTTCAACCGCCCGCTGCTCGCCACCCTCGTCACCCCCGGCCTGTCCCTCGGTATCCTGCTCGGCGCCCTGGTCATCGTCGGCGCCTGGGTGCTCACCTGGATCTACGTGCGCTGGGCCAACACGCACTACGACACGCACCTCGACCGGCTGAACCGGCCGGGTCCCTGACGCGGGAACGCCCTGGTGCCGCTCCTCGCCCAGGCGGCCGCGCCCGCCGCCGCGGCCCCGACCAGCATCGGCCAGCCGAACGCCGTGGCCATGGCGTTCTTCTTCGCGTTCATCGCCGTCACGCTCGCCATCACCTGGTGGGCGGCACGGCGCACCCGCACCACCGAGCATTTCTACGCGGCTGGCCGCACCGTCACGGCGGGCCAGAACGGCCTCGCGCTCGCCGGCGACTACATGAGCGCCGCGTCGTTCCTCGGCATCGCGGGACTGGTCGCGACCACCGGGTTCGACGGCCTGATCTACTCCACTGGCTGGCTCGTGGGCTGGCCGGTGGTCCTGTTCCTCATCGCCGAGCCGCTGCGCAACCTCGGCCGGTTCACCTTCACGGACGTCCTCGCCCTGCGCCTGCGGGAGGTGCCGGTCCGCGTTGCCGCCGCGGTGGGCGCGCTCGCCACCGTGACCCTCTACCTGATCGCGCAGATGGTCGGCGCGGGCAGCCTGATCCGCCTGATGTTCGGCATCCCCTACGAAGGCGCCATCGTGATCGTCGGAATGGCGATGATCGCCTACGTGCTGTTCGGCGGCATGCTGGCCACGACGTGGGTGCAGATCGTGAAGGCCGGTCTCCTCTTGAGCGGCGCCGCGCTGCTCGCCGCGCTGGTGCTGGCACGGTTCCACTGGAACCCCGCCGCGCTGTTCGCGGCCGCCGCCGAGCGGTACGGCGACGGGGTGCTCGCCCCGGGCCGCCTGGTGTCGAATCCGTGGGACGCGGTGTCGCTCGGGCTGGCGCTGATGTTCGGGACCGCCGGGCTGCCGCACATCCTGATGCGCTTCTACACGGTGCCCGACGCGCGGACCGCCCGCCGGTCGGTGTTCTACGCGACGGGGCTGATCGGCTTCTTCTACCTGCTCACGTTCGTCCTCGGGTTCGGCGCGATGGTGCTCGTCGGTCCCGAGGCGATCCGGGCGGTCGAGGCCGGGGGCAACATGGCCGCGCCGCTGCTCGCCGAGTTCCTGGGCGGCCGGCCGTTCCTCGGGTTCATCGCGGCCGTCGCCTTCGCCACGATCCTCGCCGTGGTCGCGGGCCTGACGCTCGCCGGCGCGGCTGCGCTGTCGCACGATCTGTGGGTCAACGTCGTGCACCGGGGCTCGGCCGACACGATCGAGGAGCTGCGCGTCGCACGGCTCGCGACCCTGGGCCTGGGAGTCGTCGCGGTGCTGCTCGGGATCACGTTCAAGGGTCAGAACGTCGCCTTCATGGTATCGCTTGCCTTCGCCATCGCGGCCAGCGCCAACTTCCCGGCGCTCGTCCTGTCGATCTTCTGGCGGGGCTGCACCACTGCGGGCGCGGTCGCGAGCATGGCGCTCGGCACGGTCAGCACCCTGACGCTGATCTACCTCTCGCCCACCGTCCAGATCGACATCCTCGAGCATGCCACGGCGTGGTTCCCGCTCAAGAACCCCGCGCTCGTGACGATGCCGCTCTCGTTCGCGGCGGGAGTGCTGGTGTCCCTGCTGACGGCGGGGCGGAACGAGGCCGAGCGCTACGAACGGGTGCGGCGGCGGATGCACCTCGGGGCCGAAGCGGAGTGAAGCCGGGCGTCGACTTCATCGGCGTCGGCGTGGGCGCCATCCTCGTGGACGACGCCGGCCGCCTGTTCCTCGCGCGGCGGGGGCCCCAGGCCCGCAACGAGCGCGGCCTCTGGGAGTTCCCGGGGGGCTCGGTGGCGCTCGGGGAGCGGCTGGCCGACGCCCTGCGCCGGGAGATGCGCGAGGAGTTCGGCGTCGAGATCGCCGTGGGCGACCTGCTGGACGTGGTCGACCACATCCTGCCCGACGAGGGGCAGCACTGGGTCTCGCCCACGTTTCTCTGCCGGGTGACGCGCGGCGCGCCCGTCATCCGGGAGCCGGGCAAATGCGCGGCGATCGCGTGGTTCGCGCCCGACGAGATCCCCGCGGCGCTGACGCGGATCACCCGGGAGAACCTGGCCCACTACCGGGAACGGCTCGCGGCCGTGCGGCCGGCGTGATCGTCCGTCCGATGCGGCCCGGCGAGGAAGCCGCGTGCCGCGCCCTGCGTCGGGCACTCTGGCCTGACTGCGCCGAGGCGATGCACGATGCCGAGCTCGCCGCGATCGCGGCGGCGCCCGATGCGGGCGCCGTGCTCGTCGCCGACGTCAACGGCGAGCTCGTCGGGTTCCTCGAGGCCTCGTGGCGGGCGCACGTCGACGGCTGTCTCACGAGTCCCGTGGGGTACATCGAGGGGTGGTACGTCGCGCCCGGCCACCGGGGGCGGGGGATCGGCGCCGCGCTCGTCCGGGCGGCGGAGCGCTGGGCGCGGGATCGCGGCTGCCG
>DASPFU010000110.1:0-3057 GCA_035620935.1 Gemmatimonadales bacterium | reverse complement strand
CGGGAGCCGGACCGTCCGACGCCGCGCCGGCTCCCGGCTCCCGGCTCCCGGCTCCCGATCCCCTCGGCCCGCTCCGCGAACCCGACTCCGGGCGCCTGGCCACGGACCGCCTCACCGCCCTGTTCCATCGGACCGCGGCCGTGAGGGAAGTGTCGCTCGCCATCCCGCCGCACACGGTCACGGCGATCATCGGCCCGTCCGGCTGCGGCAAGAGCACGTTCCTCCGTTGCCTCAACCGCATGCACGAGCTGTCGGACGGCGGCTGGGTCACCGGCCGGGTGCTGCTCGACGACGTGGACATCTACAGCGACGCGGTGAACCCCATCCAGGTGCGCCGCCGCGTGGGGATGGTGTTCCAGCGCCCGACCCCGTTCCCCACCATGTCGATCTTCGACAACGTGGCCGCGGGGCTGCGGGTGGAGCACGGGGCGGGCCGATCCACCACGGCGGAGACGGTGGAGGCCGCCCTGCGACAGGCGGCCCTGTGGGACGAGGTGAAGGACCGGCTCGCCGCGAGCGCGCTGGACCTGTCGGGCGGCCAGCAGCAGCGCCTCTGCATCGCCCGGGCGGTGGCCCCGCGCCCCGAGGTGCTGCTGCTCGACGAGCCGACGGCCTCGCTCGACCCCGCGGGCACCCAGCGCATCGAGGAGCTGTGCCGCGAGCTGAAGCGGGACTACACCATCGTCATCGTGACGCACAACATGCAGCAGGCGGCCCGCGTCTCGGACTTCACAGCGTTCTTCTACCTGGGCCAGTTGATCGAGCACGGCCCGACGACGCAGCTGTTCACCGCGCCGCGGCTCGAGCAGACCGAGGCGTACATCACGGGCCGGTTCGGATGAGCGCCGGTCCGGTGATCGAGGTGCAGGGCTTCGACTTCTGGTACGGGCCGACCCAGGCGCTGTTCGACGTCGGCCTGGAGGTCCCGCGCCACGCCGTCACGGCCCTCATCGGGCCGTCGGGCTGCGGCAAGAGCACGTTCCTGCGGTCGGTGAACCGGCTGAACGAGCTGATCCCGGGGACGCGGCATCGCGGCGACATCCGGCTCGACGGTGACTCGGTCTACCGGCGGGGGACCGACGTCGTGGACCTGCGGCGGCGCGTGGGCATGGTGTTCCAGCGCCCCAACCCGTTTCCCAAGTCGATCGTCGACAACGTCGCGTACGGACCCCGCCTCAACGCGCTGGCGCGCGAGCGGGAGATCCCCGAACGGGTGGAGCGCGCCCTGCACCAGGCCGCGCTGTGGGACGAAGTGAAGGATCGGCTCGACGAGCCGGGCACGAGCCTCTCGGGCGGTCAGCAGCAGCGCCTCTGCATCGCCCGGGCGCTCGCCAACGAGCCGGACGTGCTGCTGATGGACGAACCCTGCTCGGCCCTCGACCCGATCGCCACCCAGAAGATCGAGGAGCTGATCATCGAGCTGAAGCACCGCTACTCGATCGTGATCGTGACCCACAACATGCAGCAGGCGGCCCGCGTCTCGGATTTCACGGGCTTCTTCTACCTCGGGCGCCTCGTCGAGTTCGGCGAGACCACCCAGATCTTCACCAAACCGCGCGACGACCGCACGGACGCGTACATCACGGGACGGTTCGGATGACGGCGACCCCAGCCCACCGGCATTTCCACGACGAGCTCTCGGAGCTCAAGGTCAAGCTACTCACCATGTCGGGCGAGGCGCAGGCGGCGCTCGCCGGCGCGGTGGACGCCCTGCTCAGCCGCGATGCGGCAGCGGCCCGCGACGTGATCGCGGGGGACCACCGCATCGACCTGATGGAGATCGACGTCGAGGAGATGGTGATGCGCCTGCTCGCGACGCAGCAGCCGATGGCGCGCGACCTGCGCCTGCTCACCGCGGCGACGAAGATCGCCAACGACCTCGAGCGGGTCGGCGACCACGCGGTGAACATCGCGCAGTCCGCGGAACGCCTGGTCACGAACCGGCCGATCACCCCCGAGCCCGAGATCGTCGAGATGGCCCGCCAGGCCCGCCAGATGTTGTCGGACGCCCTCGAGGCGTTCGTGCGCGGCGACGCCCAGGCCGCCCGCGCCGTCTGCCTGCGGGACGATACGGTGGACGACCTCCACCGCTCGGTGTTCCGGATCCTCCTCACCCATATGATGGAGGACCCGCACATGATCGGGGCTGGGATGGAGCTGTCGCTGGTCAGCCGCAACCTCGAGCGGGTGGCTGATCTCGCGACCAACATCGCCGAGGACGTCGTGTTCCTGGTCGAAGGGAAGTCGATCAAGCACCGGACCGAGCAGGGCGGCGCACCCGAAGGCGCCCCGGACGCCTGACGCCGGTCAGTACCAGGACTGCCGCCGCCGCGCGGCGACCGGCGCCGGCCGCCGCGCGGCGTGCTCGGCGCTTTCGAACAGCCGGATCAGCAGCATCCCGCCCGCGAACCCGCCGACGTGCGCCCAGAAGGCCACGCCGCCCCCGCCGCCGACCCCCACCAGCGACGGCAGGCCGCCCAGGATCTGCAGCACGATCCAGTATCCCAGCAGGACGTACGCCGGCAGGTCGACCGTCGTGATGAACCCGAAGAACACGATCGTGTGCACGCGGGCCCGCGGGTACAGCAGCAGGTAGCCGCCCATCACGCCGCTGATGGCGCCCGACGCGCCCACCATCGGGACCACCGACGACGGGTCCACCACGATCTGGGCGGCGGCTGCGGCGATGCCGCACAGCAGGTAGAACACCGTGAACCGCCCGTGGCCCATCGCGTCCTCGATGTTGTTCCCGAACACCCACAGGAACACCATGTTCCCGATGAGGTGCAGCCAGCCGCCGTGCAGGAACATCGAGGTCAGCACGGTGTGGTAGTGCGGCCCCGGCTCGATGGGGCAGACCCGGCCCGGCGCCAGCTCGATGCCGACGCCGGGCGGGACGGTGCCGAGCAGCTCGCCCGGCGTGAGGCCGAGGCGGCACACCGAGGCGACCATCGCGTCCCCGGTCCCGAGCCCCTGGACCACGATCCACACGAGCACGTTGAGCCCGATGATCGCCACGGTGACGAGGGGCCGCAGCAGCGTCGGGTTCTCGTCGCG
>DASPFU010000109.1:0-14713 GCA_035620935.1 Gemmatimonadales bacterium | reverse complement strand
CAGCTGTTCACGGAGCCGATCGCGCCGTTGAGCGAGACGCGGGCGGAGGTGCCGGACTGGCTGGACACGGCGGTGCAGAAGGCGTTGGCGAAGCAGCCGGGGGAGCGGTGGGACACGCCGAGCGCGTTCGCGCAGGCGTTGAGCTGGCCGGCGGGGGGCACGACGCCGCCGGGGAGTCCGGCGGGGTCGGCGACCAAGTCGATCGCCGTCCTGCCGTTCGTGAACCTGAGCGCGGACCCGGAGAACGAGTACTTCACCGACGGCATCGCCGAGGAGATCATCAACGCCCTCAACAGGATCCAGACGCTGCGCGTGGCATCGCGCACGTCGTCGTTCGGGTTCAAGGGGAAACAGGGAGACGTCGGGGAGATCGGCCGCAAGCTCAAGGTCGGCACCGTGCTCGAGGGCAGTGTCCGCAAAGCCGGGAACCGGTTGCGGGTGACCGCTCAGTTGGTGAGCGTGGCGGACGGGTTCCAACTGTGGTCGGAGCGCTACGATCGCCAGCTGGAGGACGTGTTCGCCATCCAGGACGAGATCGCGGACGCGATCGTGAAGGCGCTGCGGGTGGTGCTGAGCCCCGAGGAGAAGCGCGCGATCGAGAAGGCGCCCACCGAGAACGTACAGGCGTACGACTACTACCTGCGGGGGCGCCAGTACTTCCATCAGTTCCGGCGTACCGGCATGCAGTCGGCCCGCCGGATGTTCGAGCGGGCGATCGAGACGGATCCGAAGTTCGCCCTGGCGTACGCCGGGCTGGCCGACTGCTGTGCCTTTCTCTACATGTACTGGGACGGCAGCAAGGCGAACCTGGACAGCGCGGAGACGGCAAGCCGGCGGGCGCTGGAGCTGGATCCCGACCTGGCGGAGGCGCACGCATCGCGCGGGTTCGCGCTGGCGTTGAGCCGGCAGTATGACGCAGCCCGGCCCGAGTTCCAGACGGCGATCCGCCTGAATCCGAAACTGTACGAAGCCCATTACCTGTACGCGCGTGCCCTCTTTCAGGAGGGCCGGCTCGAAGAGTCCGTCGAGGAGTACAGGAAGGCCTCTGCCGTGCGTCCGGAAGACTACCAGGCGCTGCTGCTGATGCAGGCCATGTTACGGTCGCTGGGTCGCGTGGAGGAGTCGCAGGAGGCACTGCGGCGCGGGCTCCAGGTGGCCGAGCGGCACCTCGAATTGAACCCCGACGATGCCCGCGCGCTCTATCTGGGGTCGGGAGCGCTCATTCAGCTGGGCCAGCGGGACCGGGCGATGGAGTGGGCGGAGCGGGCGTTTGCCATCGACCCGACCGACCCGGGCGTGCTCTACAACGTGGCGTGCAGTTACGTGCTCGGGGGCCTGCACGACAAGGCGCTCGATTGCCTCGAACGGGCGGTGGACAACGGGTTCGGCCACCGGGATTGGCTGGACCACGACACCGACCTCGACCCGCTGCGCGCCAACCCCCGTTTCGCCGCCCTGCGGGCCAAGATCTGACGGCAAAGGGGAAGGGCCGACATCACCCTTCCCCCTTCCCTTTTCCCGTTCCCCGTCGTTACCCGACCAGGATCGCCGTCTCCTGCGGCTGTTTCCAGGAGTACTTCTTGCCGGCGTAGTTGCGCAGGATCACCTCGTCGTCGGTGATCGATTCCACGTACTCCGGCAGGAGGGGGATCTTGCCGCCGCCCCCAGGGGCGTCGATCACGAAGTGCGGTACGGCGAGCCCGGAGGTCCAGCCCCGCAGTGCCTTGACGATCTCGAGGCCCTTCTCGACCGACGTGCGGAAGTGCTCGGCGCCGGCGACCTGATCGCACATGTAGATGTAGTAGGGGCGCACGCGCGCCGCGAGCAGGCGCTGCATCAGCACCTTCATCGTGTCGGGATCGTCGTTCACGCCCTTGAGGAGCACCGTCTGGCAGCCGAGCGGTACCCCGGCGTCGGCCAGCATGCCGAGGCCCTTCACGGCAGCCGGCGTCAGCTCGTCGGGGTGGTTGAAGTGCGTGTTGATGAACAGCGGATGGTGCTTCTTGAGGATGGCACACAGCTCCGGCGTGATGCGCTCGGGCAGGTGACAGGGCACCCGGCTCCCGATGCGCACGATCTCGATGTGCTTGATGCTCCGGAGGCGCTTCAGGATGTCGTCGATCCGCCGATCGGACAGCATCAGCGGGTCGCCCCCCGACATGATGACGTCGCGGACCTCCTGGTGCTCCTCGAGATAGCGGAACGCCGACTCCAGCTGGGACATCGGGATCTTCTCGGGGTCTCCCACTTTGCGGCGCCGCGTGCAGAACCGGCAGTACGAGGCGCACACCGGGGACACGAGGAAGAGCGCCCGGTCGGGGTAGCGATGCGTGATGTTCGGGACCGGGGAGTCCGCGTCCTCGTTGAGGGAGTCCACGATCCCGTCGTGGATCTCGAGCTCCTGGACGGTCGGCACGTACTGCCGCCAGATGGGGTCGTCGGGATGGCGGATCAGGTCCACCATCGCCGGCGAGATGCGGAACTCGAAGTTCTCGGCCGCCTGCTTCAACCGCTCGACGTCGCGCACGTGCTCGGGGCCGAAACGAGCCGCCAGGGCCTCGAGGGACGCGATGCTCTTCTTACGAAGCAGTTCCTGCCAGGACTCCATCGGTCAGTTCCTTGAGATAGATCACCAGGTTGTCACCGGGTGCGTAGTACCCCGGGAGGGTGGCGGCCCTGGTATAGCCGCGGCGTTCGTAAAAGGCCCGCGTCGGCGCGTAATCCGCGCGGGACGACGTTTCCACGACGATCAGCCGGCCTCCGCCGGCCTGCAGCGTGCGCTCCACGTGGGTGAGCAGCTGACTGCCGACGCCGCCCCCCTGCCGGGTCGTGTCCACCGCGATCCAGTACAGATCGAACGTGCCCTCCGTACCGGGCGTCGGCCCCCAGCAGGCGTAGCCGACCAGGTCGTCGCCGTCGAAGGCGCCGACGAACCGGTAATCGTCGTCCCCGGCGGCGGCCCGGTCCAGCAGCTCGACCGCGATCGCCACCTCGCTCGGCCGGAACACCCTGGTCCCGGCGACGAGCGCTTCAAGCCGTGCGCGGTGGCCGCGCTCGAGTGACCGGAGCGAGCAGCTCACGTGCCGCCTTAGCGCCCTGCGCGTCGCGGAGGGGGACCTCCGCGACCCGACGCACCAGCTCGGGGTAATCCCACCCCAGGGCCCGCGCCATGCGCGACAGCCCCGCGGAGTCGGTCAGGTCCGGGTTCGGGTTCACTTCCAGCACCCAGGGACGACCCTGGCCGTCCACCCGCAGGTCCACCCGGCCATATCCCTTGCCCTGCATGGCGCGCCATGCCGTCTCGGCGATGCGGGTGAGGCGGTCGGCCAGCCGCTGCGAGATCTGCGCCGGGCACACCGGTCGGCTGCCGATGTCCTCGGCCGAGCCGTAGTGCCACTTGGCCGAATAGGTCAGGATCGGCCAGGAACCCTCGGGCATCCCGGTGAAGTCGATCTCGGACACCGGCAGGGTGCGGTCGCCGACGAAGCCGACGTTGAACTCGCGCCCGGCGACGTACTGCTGGACCAGCACGTCGTCGAACTGCTCGGTCATGGCCGCGAGCTTGGCGCGCAGCTGCTTGCGGTCGGTGCACACCGACGTGCGGTCGAGCCCCGCCGAGGCGTCCTCCGCCGCGGGCTTGATGATCACCGGCAGCGGGAAGTCCTCCGGGATTCTGCCCTGGGCGATCATCCAGCGCGGCACCGGGACCCCCGCAGCCTGGAGGATGGCGTTCGCGACGTGCTTGCGGCGACAGGCGGCGATGGTCCAGGATCCGGCGCCGGTGAACGGGATGCCGGTGAACTCGAGCGCCGCGGCGACGTGGTCCTCCCACACCGAGTGCCCGTGCACGCCTTCGCAGAGATTGAAGACGAGGTCCGCCCGCCGGCACCAGGCCAGCCACTTCATGTCGTGCCGTACCGGCACCTTCTGCGTCGTGTGGCCGCGCCCAGCGAAGATCTCGGCGATCTCCTCGACCGCCTTCATCACGCCGGCGACGTCCTCGGCGCTCCAGTCGGAGGCCCCGGGGTCGTACAGGATGACGAGCTTCATGCGGACGCGAGGCGCAGCGCGGGGTGCGGCGCGGCCCGGACCGACCCCACCGCGAGGTCGCTGTCCGTGATCCGGCGCCAGGCGATCCGGACCACCTCCTGGATCAGCCCGTCGTAGCTGTACCCGGCCGCCCGCGCCGCCTTGGGGAAGCAGGAGTTGAGCCGCGGGTCCGGCAGGATTCCCGGGAGCGGGTTGAGCTCCACCACGTTCGGCGCGCCCTGGGCGTCGAGCCGTACGTCGATACGGCACCAGTCGCGGCATCCGAGCGCGTGGTACGCCGCGAGCGCGACCCGCTCGACCTCGCGTGCCAGGGCGTCGGGCACGCGGGCCGGGCACTCGTAGATCTCGAGCTGGTGCTCGGCCGTGTCCCACAGCCACTTCGCCTCGTAGCCGTACACCGGGGGCGCGCCGGGCGGCAGCGTGGTGAAATCGAATGCGACCAGCGGGAGGCAGCGCGCCCCCGGCCCGTTGCCGAGGATGGCGACCGTGAACTCACGGCCGGGGAGGTAGGTCTCGACCAGCACCGGCTGGCGGTATTCCTCTATTAGAGCGAGCGCCCGTTCGCGCAGCTGGTCGACCGACTGACATAAGTTGGTGACATATATGCCTTTACCTGACCCCTCCGCGACCGGCTTCACGAACAGCGGGAACGGGAGGTGTACGCGGTCCACGTCAGCGGCCGCGCTGACAAGCGCGAATCGCGCCGTCGACACGCGGTGCTGGGTCAGGATCTCCTTCGCGCGCCCCTTGTGGAGGGCGAGCGCGAGCGTGAGGGGGTCGCTGCCGGTGTACGGGACGCCCAGGAACTCGCAGATCGCCGGCACGTGAGCCTCGCGGTTCACGCCGGTGAGGCCCTCGGCCATGTTGAAAACGAGGTCGGGACGCGCGCGCGCGAGCTGCTGCGGGAAGGACGCGACGGCCTCGAGACGGACGACCTCGCCGAAGAGACCGAGAGCCTGCGCCACCGCGTCGATGGTGGTCGGGTCGTCCCACTCGGCGAAGACGTCGCTGGTACTCGGCGGGTCGTCGGACGCGGAGTCGGGCTCGGGCTTCTGATTGTACGCGAGACCGATACGCATGCGGGTCTCGGGGTACCTCCTCCTATAAAAACGGCCGCCGCGATGAGCGGACGGTCGGCACACCAAACGCTTGTTGTGTATCAGAATACGATACGACGATTGGATATGCAATAGGGGTCGGACAACTTCGTCGCGGGTCGCCGGACGACGTCGGGGTCGTCGTCCCGCGCCGCCGGCGGCCGCTCGACGTCGCGTCAGACCTTGTGGTAGGTCACGCGCGCGGCATCGTGCCCGTCCTCGGCACGATACGTCTCGAAATCGGCGAAGAACGCGGGCGCCTCGTCCCGCAGGACGCGCAGCACGTCGACGGCCAGCCGGCGGATCTCGAGCTCGGCGCCCTCACCGGTGCGCAACTCGAGCATCGTGCGCCACGCGCGTGTGTTCGCCGACACGACGATCTTCACCTCCGTCGCGTTCGGCAAGACGCTCCGTGCCGCCTCGCGCGCCAGCTTGCGGCGATGGATGCGGTCGGCCACCCATCCGTAGCGCTCCATCAGCCGCTCCACCGCATGCACGTAGGCAGCCTGGGCCGCGACCACCTGCTGCTCCCACTCCGCCTCGAGCGCCGCATCGCCGATGATCGCGGGCGGCATCACGAAGGCGGCGTTCGACTCGTCCACGTAGCGCTGGGACAGCTGCGAGTAACCGAAGCCGGCCCGGTGGCGCACCAGCTCGTGGGAGCAGGAGCGCGAGATCCCCTCGATCAGCAGCACGTAGACGGCGTGCTCGAGCACCGACCCGTGCCCCTGCTTCTTGATGTTCTCGAGGTACTCGCCCGTCGAGCGACCCGCCGGGTTGGCCTGGCTCATGTAGCAGATGCGCCCGGCGTACTCGGCGAGGCGCTCGCCATCCGATCCCGTCCCCTTCCACTGGACGGCGAGGTGCGCCGGCTCAAGGAACTGGGGCCGGGCGATGAGGGTGACGCGGGGGGCGCGGAAGATCTCCATCAGCGGGCGAGCTCGGTCTTCGGGGTTTGCCAAGCACCCGTGCGCTCGAGGTCGCGCAGCCGGGCGGCGATGTCGTCGGGGATCGGAGCGGCCGCTGGACCGATCTTCATCCCGGCGAGCGGCTCCCAATCGTCGGCCGGAAGTATAACATCCGGATTGAACACGCCGCCCGGGTCGTAGGCGCGCTTCACGGCGCGGAACCGGGCCACGATCTCCGCGCCGTAGAGCCGCTCCACGAGGCCGGCGCGCAGGCGGCCGGCCCCGTGTTCTCCGGCCGGGGTCCCGCCCAGGTGGATCACCAGGTCCGACACGGCGTCGTACAGCATACGCACCGCTTCCCGCCACCCGGGGCGTGTGATATCGGGGAGGGCGTTCACGTGCACGTGACCGTCCCCCGCGTGTCCGAACAGAGCGACCACGATGCCCAGCCGGTCGGCCGCGTCGCGGACGCCGGCCAGGTAGGCGCCCAGACGGTCGAGGGGCACGCAGCCGTCCTCGATCACCTGGAGGGAACGCCGGGTCTCGGGGAGCCGTGCCAGGGCCGGCGATGCGAGGGTCCGGACGCGCCACAGCGCCGGGAGTCCGGCGGCGTCCGGGGCCGTCTCCACGTGCGAGGTCAGGGCGCGGAGGCCCCGCACCGCATCGGCCACCGCCCCACGCGCCGCCGCCGCCGTGTCCCGCTCGAACTCCACCAGCAGCAGTGCCGCCAAGCCCGGTGGCACCGTGCCGCCGTCCTCGATCACGAACCGCAGCAGGGTCTCGTCCATCAACTCGACCGCCGCGGGACGGAGGGTCACGAGGAAGGTGACTGCCTCCTGGAGGCCGTCGAGGGTCGCGAACCCCAGGGCGGCGCCCGCCCGATGTGGTGGAATGGGATCGAGTCGCCATTCGACCGCCATGACGACCCCCAGGGTGCCCTCCGCCCCGACGAACAGGTCGACTTCATCGCCCGAAGCCGCGAAGGCATCGAGGGCGTACCCCATGGAGTTCTTGCGCGTCCGCGGGAAGCGCTCGGCCACGAGCCGCCGGCCAGGGTCGTCGAGGCGGAACGGCAGGCCGGCTCCCGGCTCCCGGCTCCCCGCTCCCCGCCTGATCCACCGTGCCTCACCGTCTGCCCCGACCACCTCGAGTCCCGCGACCCACGGCCGGACGCTGCCGTAACACACCGACCGCGGGCCGGCGGCGTTGGTCGCGACCATGCCACCGGCGGTGGCGAACGCACCGGACGAGGGATCGGGCGGCAGCCGGAGCCCGTGTGCTCGCGCGGCCGCGGCGAGCGCCGCCCAGGTGACCGAGGCCCCGGTGCGGGCCACGCGCGCGCCCGGATCCACGTCCAGGTAGCGGAACCCCTGATTCAGGTCGACGACGATACCCGCGCCCACCGCGTTACCGGGCATCGCGCTGCCCGCGCCCCGCGGCACGAGCGTGGTGCCCGCCGCGGTTGCCCAGCGGACCAGCGCCTGCAGCTCCTCCGGCGAGCGGGGCACGGCCACGCCGGCCGGGACGATGCGGTGAATGCCGGCGGCTTCCGAGTAGGCGGCGCGGGTGCGGAAGTCGCGGAGGACGGACGGAGGGGTCGTCATGCGGTCAGGTGTGGCGGCAGCGGCGGGAGGCGACGTCGTCGGGAATGGGCTGCGGCGACCGGGTGGGGGCGGCGCCCCATCCGGTCATCGGCCCCGACCCATCGCCCGCCGCTCGATGCGGTCGAGCACCTCCTGCGCGAAGGTCACGCCGGGGTGGTCGCGCGGGACGAGGCGCTCGGTGGCGCGGCCGCGCACGTAGTCACCCAGGGCCGGCTGGTACAGCGTGCGGACGGCCACCCGCGCCCCCCGGCCGAGGGTGTCGGGTGCGACGGTGATGACCAGCCGGACCACCCGCTCCACGGGCGGGTAGCGCTCGGCCTCCCAGCGATGCGGGGTGAGGTCGAAGTACTCGGTCTCGACCAGACCGGTCGCCTCATCCACGACCTTGGGCTCGAGCGGGATCTCGGTGAGCGCCCCGACGGCCGCGGCGAAGGTGACCCGCACGCTCGCTCCGATCAGCCCCTTCACGGACGCGTCGCCGCTCGTGGCGGCGCTGCCGGTGCGCGTCCCCCCGGCACAGGCGAGCGGCACGAGGGCGAGAACGACGGCGATCGCGTGCCTCACAGGACCTCGAACTTCTGCCGGATGGCGTCGGCGAGGCGGCGGGCGAACAGGTCCGCTCCCGCCGCTGGAGGCACGGCGATCTCCCGATCACGCGCCGGCCGGGAGGGGTCCGCCGTCGGCCGATAGACCGTCTCGATCACCGCGCGCGCGCGCCCGGAGCCGCCGGGGTCGACCCAGAGGCGCGTCTTCACCCGGAAGGGGAAGGGCCGGGCGACGCCTGAGTCCGGCGGCGGCGTGTACCAGTCCGTCTCGACGTACCGGTCGATCTCGCTCACGTGAACGGTCGGTACGCCCGCGGAGTCGATCCAGGCCACCGCGTGGCGCGTGACGGCCGCCGGATCCCCGACCAGGAGGAACTGGATGGCCTGGGGGACGGGCCGGAAGGCCGGCCGGGTGGTGACCGGGGAGCAGGCCGCGGTGACGAGCAGCAGTGCCGCCGGACGCCGCATCAGTGCTCGTGCGCCGGCGTGCCCGGGGCGTGCTGGTGTCCGCCGGTCGCGGCGGCGGCGCTGTCACCCGGGGCTGCGGTCGGCAGCTCGATGCGGCGATCCTTCGCTTCGGCGACGAGGTCGCTGTTGGTGACGCCCGCCGCGTGATTGAACACCGCCCGCCCGCCGATGTTCGCCACCACCACGAGCAGGGCCACCCCCACGATGCCGAGCAGGCGGACGCCCCAGTCCTCGATCGGCGACAACCGCCCGCGCCGCCACAGCTTCCAGACGAGCAGCACCGTGAAGAGGATCATCAGATACAGGGCGAGCCGCTCGTGTCGCTGCATCAGCTCGTGGATCGCCTGCCCGTGGTCGATCGAGTCTTCCGCCATGCGGCCGGCGATGTAGGCTGCCCAGCCGCCGACCACCCCGGCCCACAAGGACCAGAACCCGACCGCCCGCAGGGTCTCCCGCTTCAGCGCCCAGCCGGCCAGGTCGAAGAGGACGGCGGCCAGGAACAGCGCCGCCGGCAGGTCGTTGAGCGCGGCGTGGGCCATGGCCCAGGTGTACTCGAGCATCGGTTCGTGGCTCCGGGGTCAGAGGCCCAGGGAGGAGACGGCGGGCGGGGTGGCGCTGTAGTCGTAGAACCCCTTGCCGCTCTTCCGGCCGTACATGCCGGCCAACACCATCCGCTTGAGCAGCGGTGGGGGCGCGTACCGCGGCTCGCGGTATTCGGTGAACATGATCTCGGCGATCTTGTAGGTCGTGTCGAGGCCGACGAAGTCGAGCAGCGTGAGCGGACCCATCGGGTACCCACAGCCGAGCTGCATCGCCTTATCGATGTCCGGGACGCTCGCGACGCCATGCTCGAGCGCGCGGATGGCGTCGAGCAGGTACGGCACGAGCAGCAGGTTGACGATGAACCCCGAGGTGTCCTTCGCGGCCACCGCCTCCTTGCCGAGCGATTTCGCGAACGCAAATGCCCGGTCGAACGTCGACGGCGACGTCGTGACCGTGCGGACGACCTCGACCAGCTGCATCAGCGGCACCGGATTGAAGAAATGCAGGCCCACGAAGCGGTCGGGACGGCTCGTCGCCGCCGCCATCGCCGCGATAGTGAGGCTCGAGGTGTTCGATGCGAAGATGGCGTGGGCGGGGCAGAGGCCGTCCAGCTCCTTCCAGAGGGCGTTCTTGAGGTCGAGGTCCTCGGTCACCGCCTCGATCACGATGTCGCAGTCCCTGAGGTCCGCGACGGTCGTGGTCCAGTTGATCCGCGCGACGGTCGCTTCCTTCGCCTCTGCCGTCAGCTTGCCCTTCTCCACGAGTTTGGCGAGGGACTTCTGGATTCCCGCCTTCGCCTTGTCGAGGATAGCGGGCCCGACGTCGCGGACCCTGGTCTCGTACCCCGCAGCAGCCGCCACCTGAGCGATCCCGCTCCCCATCAGGCCGCAGCCCAGCACCCCCACCCGCGTGATCTCGCTCATGGTCCTCTCGCTCACAGTTGTTCGAGTGTCCGTTTGATCTCGTCGGCGATCCGCACGAAGGCGCTCGGTCGCGGTCCCGGGAGCAGCTGCTCAGCGCGGATCTCGCCGTGTTCCAGACGGTCCAGCACCTGGTCGAGCGCCACCAGCACCCGCTCGTTGTGGCGGCCGTGCAGCCGCGCCACCGGCATGGCCGCCAGGCCCAGTGCCACCGCTGGCACGATGGCGAGCGGGAGGGCGATGCCGAGCACGATCGCGACCGCCGTCCCGGCCGCGCCCGCGCCCGCGAGGGTCGCCGCGCCGCCGATCCGCCCCGCGCGCAGGGTGCGTACCTCGGCGGTGAGCCGGACGTGACAGAACCCCGGCTCGAGCTGCGTGACCTGTCCGGCCACCTCGTCGCAGCGCGTCAGCGCGAAGGTGCGCCCCCGGCCGCGTAGGGCACGCTGGATCGACGCGAAGGCGCCGCGTTTCGGCTCCCACGTGGTGTGATCGGGGAAGCGCCGCTTCACCTGGAGGGTCTCTTCTTCTCCCATCCAGTGCGCGAGCGCCCGTTCCACCGTGAGCCGGTCGCCGGGCACCACCCGGTCGGCCGACAGCGTCGCCGGGCCCACCAGCCAGGCCCACGGCCCGGCCGCCGCCGCCACCGGTGCGCGGGTCTGCTCCTCCAGGAGGGCCTGCTGCAGGTAGTGCGCCGGGATGCCGACGTCCTTGCCGAGGGCCAGGAGCTCTTCCTTGGTGAGCCCCTCGCCGATGTCGCGCTCGTGGGTCTGCAGCTCGGCCGCCCGCCGGATGATGCGGTCGAGGGCGTCCCGGGGGATCAGCTGACCGGCCACGCTATGCCTTCTGCGCGCTCCGGTCCGGCGCCGGCGGCACGGGCTCGCCCGATGCCCGCGCGGGCAGTGCCGCGGGCGTGGCGCCGACCGCCGCGGCCGGCCCCAGCGCGCCACCCGGCAGGAACGCCCGGAACATGTCGATCGGGATCGGGAAGATCGTCGTCGAGTTGTTCTCCGAGGCGATCTCGTTCACGGTCTGGAGATACCGCAGCTGGATCGCCACGGGCTCCTGGCCGATCACGTGGGCCGCCATCGCGAGCTTCTCCGACGCCTGCAGCTCACCCTCGGCGTTGATGATCTTGGCGCGGCGCTCGCGCTCCGCCTCGGCCTGCCGCGCGATCGCCCGTTTCATCTCGGGCGGCAGGTCCACGTCCTTCACCTCGACCGCCGACACCTGGATGCCCCAGTCGTCGGTGCGGGAGTCGATGATCTGCTTCAGGATCGCGTTGATCTTGTCCCGGTTGGCGAGCAGCTCGTCGAGCTCCGTCTCGCCCAAGACCGAACGGAGGGTGGTCTGCGCCAGCTGGCTCGTGGCGTAGAGGTAGTTCTCGACCCCGATCACGGCCTTCACCGGGTCGGCGACGCGCATGTACAGGACCGCGTTGACCTTCACCGAGATGTTGTCCCGCGTGATCACGTCCTGAGGCGGGATGTCGATCGCCATCACACGCAGCGAGACGCGTTGCATCCGCGCGAAGAGCGGGGGCAGGAAGATCAGCCCCGGACCCTTGGCGCCCCAGGAGCGGCCGAGGAAGAAGTACACTGCCCGCTCGTACTCGCGCAGCACGCGGAGGCCCGAGACGAGGTACGCGACGACGAGGCCCAGCGCGCCCAGCAGGATGTCGCTCATGACCACGGGTCCTCCAGTCTCACGCGGGGAATGCCTCGACGATGACCGCCGCCCCCTGACCCCCGCCGATGCAGGCGGAGCCCAGCCCGTACCGCTCCTTGCGCCGGCGCAGGGCGTGCAGCAGGTGCAGCGTGATGCGCGTACCGCTGGCGGCAAGCGGGTGTCCGATGGCGATGGCCCCGCCGTGGATGTTGGTCTTCGAACGATCCAGCCCCAGCTCCTTCTCGACGGCGAGGTACTGCGGCGCGAACGCCTCGTTCACTTCCACGAGATCCATCTGGGCGAGCGTCAGGCCGGCCTTGGCGAGCGCCTTGCGCGCGGCGGGAGCGGGCCCGATGCCCATGTACCTGGGCTCGACGCCGGCCACCGCCCAGGCCACCAGACGTCCCAGGGGCTTGAGGCCGTGGGCCTTGGCGAAGTCCTCGCTCGCGACGACGGTCGCCGCGCCGCCGTCGCAGATCCCGGAGGCATTCCCGGCGGTGACGAAGCCGTCCTTCTTGAAATACGGCTTGAGCGCCGACAGGCCCTCGAGGGTGGTGTCCGGGCGCATGTGCTCGTCCGCCCGGAACTCCGTCTCCTTGCCCTTCATTCTCACCATCACGCCGACGACCTCGTCCACGAACACGCCGGCGTCCCACGCCTGCTTGGCTCGCTGTTGCGAGGCCAGCGCCACTTCATCCACCTCGCGGCGGGCCAACTGGTACTTGTCGGCCAGGTTCTCGGCCGTCTCCGCCATGGAGAAACCGCACTGCGGGTCCTTGAGGGCCTCCCACAGGTAGTCCTCGAGCGCGCTCGGGCCCAGGCGCAGGCCCCAACGCGCACCCCGGACGATGTGCGGGGCCTGGCTCATCGACTCGCCGCCTCCGGCGACTGCCGCTTCGCACTCGCCCAGCAGGATCAGCTGGCTCGCCTGGGTGATCGCCTCGAATCCGGAGCCGCACAGCCGGTTCACGGTCACGGCGGGCACTTCGATGGGGAGTCCGGCCTTGAGGCCGACGTGGCGCGCCATGTAGATGGCGTCCGCCGAGGTCTGGAGGGCGTTGCCGAAGACGACGTGCCCGATCTCGCTGCCGGGCACCCCGGACCGCTCGAGGGCGCACCGGGCGGCGCTGGCGCCGAGGTCGATGGCCGAGTGGTCCTTCAGGGCGCCGCCGAACGCGCCGAAACCGGTGCGGACCCCGGCGAGGAACACGACGTCTCTATGTTGACCCTGCGTCTTCACGGGAGGTGACTCCGTAGTGGTATGAGCGAATGTCAGTCGGCGGAATATGGGCGATACGTGGGGATGGCGGTAGGGCGATAACCCGCGGCGGCGCCGTCACATACGCGAATCGCGCCGGCGCCGGATGGCCCCGTCGGCCGGAGCCGGCCTCGTTGTCAACTCCGGGACGCAGTGCGCTACAGCCGGGCGGCCACCGCTCCGGCCAGGGCGGCGGTCGTGGCCGATCCGCCGATGTCCGGAGTCCGGACGCCCGCCGCGATGGTCTCGCGCACCGCGCGCTCCAGGTCCCGTGCCGCCTCGGGGTGGCCCAGCTGCTCGAACATCAGCGCGCCGGTGAGGATCGCCGCGGTGGGGTTGGCGTCGCCCCGGCCGGCGTGGCGCGGCGCCGAGCCGTGGACCGGCTCGAACAGCCCGGCCCGTCCCGGGTGCAGGTTGGCGCTGGCCGCGATCCCGAGGCCGCCGACCAGCGCCGCGCCCAGGTCGCTCAGAATGTCGCCGAACAGGTTGTTGGCCACGATCACCTGGAATCGCTCCGGCCGGCGCACCAGTTCCATCGCGAGCGCATCGATGTAGCGGTGTTCCGCCTCGATCCCCGGGAACTCCGCCGCGATCTCGCGGAACAGACGCTGCCACAGGTGATGCGCCGGCACGGCGTTGGACTTGTCGCTCATCGTGACGAGCGTCCTCCCGTGGTCTCGCGCCCACTGGAACGCAGCCCGGATGATCCGGCCCACCCCCTTGGGGGTGTTGACTTCCTCGGCGATCTGCGCGTCCCCCTCGGTGCGCGTGCGGCCGAGGTAGAGCCCCTCGGTGTTCTCCCGGAAGATCACGAAATCGATCCGCGGCTTGCCGGCGTCCGCCTCCGTCCGCCCCGGTCCGACGCCGTCCGGCTTGAGGGGTGTCAGGTCGGGGTGGAGCAGTACCACCGGCCGGAAGTTGATGTACAGGTCGAGGCGGAAGCGCAGGCCGAGCAGGATGTCGCGGGCGTGCTCGTTGCCGGGCACGCGGGGGTCGCCCAACGCGCCGACAAAGATGGCGTCCACCTCGTCGCGCAGGTGCGCATAGGCGGACTCGGGGAGGGTTTCGCCGGTCGCGAGGTAGTGGTCGGCACCGTACGGCAGCCGCTCCCAGTCGCAGGCGAAGCCGTGTTTGGCTGCGACCCGCTCGAGGACGGGAATGGCCGCCTCGACCACCTCCGGGCCGATCCCGTCTCCGCCGATCACCACGATCCGATGTCGTTTCATTCCGTCCGCCTCATTCGAATCCCGTCGCGCGCCCGCACCCCACGCAGTACGACCAGCCGACGTCGACCGCGCTCCCGCAGGCCGGGCACTTCGGCTCGCCCGAGGCGGGCTGGCCGCAGTGCGGACAGAAATTGACCTCGCGACCGGCGGGCAGCGGCCCGCCGCAGTACGCGCAGTGATCCACTTCGAGCTGGTCCCGTGACTCCACCAGCTCGAAGGCGGGATCAGGGGACTGCGCGGTCGTGGCGGGGGGCGCGTCCGACGCGCCCGGCGCGACCGCGGCGAGCGGAGTGGCGTGGAGTGGCGGCGGTGGGGCGGGGTCAGGGTCGGGGAGCGTGTCGTCCGCTCCGGCCGGGGGCGACGGCGCGTACGACTCGCGGCCGCGCAGGTGACGCTCGGCCGCGATGCGGTTCACCAGGACCTGCGCGT
>DASPFU010000108.1:0-7764 GCA_035620935.1 Gemmatimonadales bacterium | reverse complement strand
GGTCCCGCGGACACCGGCGAGTGGGCGTGCAGCACGTCGGCGTCGGCGGGGACGAGTCGGGCGAGCGCGGGGCCGCCGTCCCGCAACGTCCTCGGCACGACGTCGACCACTCGCGCGGCCTCGGGGACCTTCGTCCCCGGCGGGGCCAGCAGGGTCACGCGGTGCCCGAGGGCGGCGAGCCCGCGCACCAGCGCCACCACGACACGCTGGACGCCGCCGTAGCCCTTCACCGGCAGGCGATGGTTCGTCGACACGACGACGTGCATCGACGCCCATCCTAGCACCGGGCTCTCCGGATGCGCAACCGCCGCCGGGCACCATCAGGTCGCCGGCGACCACCGATTGCTCCCCGGGACCGACGTACGTACCATTCGAGCCGATGACAAAGACACTCCTGCTGACCGACGAATTCCCTCCGATCCAGACCGGTGTCGCGCGACAGATGGGCGAGATCGCGCGGCGTTATCCCCCCGGGGAGATGATCGTCTCGACCGGCCAGCACCGCGATGCGCACGAGACCGACGGCGGCTACGGCGCGGGCTCGATCGACCGGCTGGGGATGCCGGCACGCGCCCTGCGCACGGTGCCCGGGCTGCTGCTGTGGTCACGGCGCGCGGCCGCACTCGCGCGCCAGTACAAGCCCCGGTTCATCTGGTCCGACTCGATCCGCCCCTGCGCCTACCCCGCCAAGTGGACCCACGAGCGCGTGCACGTCCCCTACGGTGTGCTGGTCCACGGCGGCGATCTGCTCGCCGAGCTGCACCGCCTGCACCATTCAGCGTTCGCCCGACGGACGCTCAAGGCGTTGCTCGGCTCGGCGGCGGCGGTCGTGGCGAACAGCCAGTGGACCCGCGAGCAGGCGCAGAAGGTGCTGCGCGAGCTGGGGCTCGACCCGCTGGCGGACGGAGTCAGGGTCGTGCCGCTCGGCACCGACCCCGAGCATTTCCGGCCGGGGCTCGACACCCGCGCGGTGCGGGCGCGGTATCGCCTCAACGGCGATCGCTGGGTGATCAGCGTCGGCCGCCTCGAGCCCTACAAGGGCATCGACGTGGCCCTGCAGTCGATCGCCCGTCTGCGGCGCCGCGGCGTGGACGTGAGCTACCTCGTGGTGGGGACCGGGAAGAAACGCGCCAGCTACCGGCGCATGGCGGCGGAGCTCGGGATCGGCGATTCCGTGCGGTTCATCGGGAGCGTCCCCGATGCCGACCTGCCGGCGCTCTACAACTTCGCGCAGGCGTACCTCGGGGTGTCGCGGCGCGCGGACCGGTCGCAGGTCGAAGGGTTCGGCATCGCGCTGGCCGAGGCGAGCGCCTGCGGGCTGCCCGTCATCGCGGGCCGGAGCGGCGGGCTCGCCGAGGTGGTGCGGGACGGGGAGACCGGACTGGTGGTGGAGCCCGACGACCCGGACGCGGTCGCCGCGGCGGTCGGGCGCGTGTTCGATGACCAGCTGCTGTCACGCCGGCTCGGCCAGGCGGGCCGCCAGGCCGTGGAGACCTACTACAACTGGGACCGGGTGATCCGCGACCTCGTGGACATCGAGTCGCAGGTGACGTGAGCGGCTACCCGTCGCTCCGGCTGCTGCGCCGCTCCTCGGGCCGTGCGGTGATCGCGTAGGTGGGACAGTGGCGGATGAAGGCCCCGTCCGCCGGGTCCCACACCTGCTCCGGTGTCGTCACGACCGCCTTCCCCTGCGGGTCCAGCACGAACATCCCCGGCGGCGCGTGTACCAGACATGCCCCGCACCCGATGCACCGCTCGCGCTGCACGCGCACGACCACCCTGCGGCGCGGGTAGACGCCGCTCGCGTCCGGCGCGGGCCACAGCTCAGCGCGGGCGAGCGATTCGCTGGTCGCGCGGTAGCCTTCGTCCACCAGCTCACGCAGGCGGTCGAACTCGAACAGGCCGATGTGCTCCACCCGGGGGTGCACGTAGAAGAGCGGCGGCGTGGTCCAGCGCTTGAGCCGCTGCTCCAGCAGGGCGTTCATCGCGATCTCGGTGGCCCGCGCGAACACGCGCGCGAAGCCCTCCTCCTGGGTGTCCTCGCGCAGTGCGGATGAGGCGGAAATGTCCACCGCGACCACGAGCTCCGATCCGAAGATGCGCGCGACCCCCACCGGCAGGTTGTCCACCACGGCGCCGTCGACGTAGTAGCGGCCCCGGATGTCCCGCGGCGGCAGGTAGCCGGGGAGCGCGCACGACGCGAAGACGGCGTCGCCCACCGGCACGTCGTCGAGGCCCGGCAGACCCCAGAACACCTGCATCCCGGAGTTCACGTCGACGGTGTTGACCACCACGGGCGGGTCGAGCTGCGAGAACCGGACGTCGCCAAGCACGGATTCGATCAGCTCTTCGAGCGGCTCGCGGCGGAACAGGGCGGGGGACGACATCCGCTTGAGCGCCATGTCGGCGTGGGCCACGCGGAAGATGTCGCGGCGCCGCACGGTGACGGCGAGGTCGCGCAGCTTGGCGACGCCGACGCCCGACGCCCAGGCGGTGCCCACGAGCGCGCCGATGCTCGAGCCCACGATGCGGGCCGGCCGCAGCCCCCGCTCCACGAGCGCCTGGAGCACGCCCACGTGCGCGAGTCCCTTCATCCCCCCGCCGCCGAGGACGAGGGTGAACGACGTGTCTGGGGTCAACACCGGACGTCCGCTTGCTCGGTGGTCGGAGTTGCGAGTAACGTAGTGACGCTCCCCATGGCTGCGCCACACATCGGCCGCCGGCTCGCCCGTGACCCCTGGGCCCGATTCGGCCTCGCGCTCGTCCTTGCGCTCGTCGTCGTGGCGGCGCTCGCGCCCCTGCTCGCGCCCGCCGATCCCTACCGGGGCGCGCTCGCGGACAGCCTGCGGCCCCCGTCGGCCACCCACCTCCTCGGCACCGATGTCCAGGGGCGCGATCTCCTCTCCCGCACCCTGTACGGCGCGCGCATCTCGCTCGTGGTCGGCCTGGCGAGCCAGTCGATCGCGCTGGCGCTCGGCGTCGTGCTGGGACTCGTCGCGGGGTACTACGGGCGGTGGGCCGACGCCCTGGTGATGCGGGCCGCCGATGTGACCCTCGCGTTCCCCTCGCTGCTGCTGCTCATCGCCATCGCCGCGGCGGTGGAGCCGTCGCTGACCGTGATCTTCGTCGTGATCGGGATCGTGGGCTGGGCCGGGATGGCGCGGCTGGTGCGGGGACAGGTGCTGGTGGTGCGGGCCCTCGAGTACGTCGCGGCGGCGCGGGCGCTCGGGGCCTCGGACACGCGCATCCTCGCCCGCCACGTGCTCCCCAACGTCGTGGCCCCGGTGGTCGTGGCGGCGACGCTCGGGGTGGGCGGGGCGATCATGGCCGAAGCCGCGCTCTCGTTCGTCGGCCTCGGCGCGCCGCCGCCGGTGCCGTCGTGGGGCGCGATGGTGGCGGAGGGGCGCGAGCTGCTGCGCGTCGCGCCCTGGGTGAGCATCGTCCCGGGGTGCGCCATCGGGCTCACCGTGCTGGGGCTCAACCTCCTGGGTGACGCACTGGGCGACGCCCTCGACGTGCGCCGCGGGTGACCGCCGCCACGCTCAAGGACGTCGCCGCGCTGCGGGCGGCGGAGTTCCCGTGGACGGCGGAGGCGGTGTACCTCAACAACGCCTCGATCGGGCCCATCCCCGAGCGCACGCGGCGCGCCCTCGAGGATTTCAACCGGCGGCGCACCGCGCCGTTCCGGCTCCCCGATCGCGACCTGCAGGCGATGCTCGCGGCGGCGCGCCAGGCGGCGGCGAGTCTCATCGGCGCCGCCTCCGGCGAGGTCGCGCTCGCCGCCAACACGAGCCACGGCATCAACCTCGCGGCGACGGCGCTCCCCCTGGGACCGGGCGACATCGTGCTCGTCTCCGACCGCGAGTTCCCTGCCAACGTGTATCCGTGGCTGCTGCTGCGCCGCCGCGGGATCGAGGTGGAGCTGGCGCCGTGCGCGCCGACGGGCTGGCCCGACGAGGACTACCTGGTAGAGCGCCTGGGGGACCCACGCGTGCGGGTGCTCGCCGTCTCGTTCGTGCAGTTCGCCAGCGGATACCGGGCCGACCTCGCGCGGCTCGGCGCCGCGTGCCGCGCGAACGGTGCGTACCTCGTGGTGGACGCGATCCAGGGCCTCGGCAACTCGCCGCTGGACGTCGCCGAGACGCCGGTGGACATCCTCGCGTGCGGCGGGCAGAAATGGCTGCTCTCGCCGTGGGGCTCGGGGTTCGTCTACGTGCGGCGGGGGCTCGTGTCGGAGCTCGAGCCCGCGGTCGCGGGGTGGATGGCGTTCGAGGGCACCGACGACTTCTCCCGCCTCACCGAATACGATCCCACGTTCCGCTCGGACGCGCGCCGGTTCGAGATGGTGACGCTGCCGTTCCAGGACTTCTTCGGGATGACCACCTCGCTCGGACTGCTCGCCGAGCTCGGGATCGCGAGCGTCGCCGCGCACATCGAGGCGCTGCACGAGCCGGTGCTGCGCTGGGCGGACGCCGGGAGCGCGCGCGTGGTCTCGCCCCGCGACCCGGTGCACCGCTCGGCGATCCTCTCGATCGCGCCGCCCGACCCGGTGGGCGGATACCGGGCGCTCAGGGCCGCGGGCGTGGTGTGCTCGATGCGGGAGGGGGCGATCCGGCTGTCGCCCCACCTCTACAATACGGTCGAGGAGATGGAGCGGGTGGTCGAGGTCCTGGACCGGGCGGGGCGGGGTTCCTAGCCGCGCTGGATCAGCGCGTAGTCCTTCTTCCCCTTGCGCAGCAGGACGTTGCGGCCGGCGAGCCAGTCGGGCTCGCCGATGGTCCGGCCCGGGTCCGCCTCGCGCGTCTGGTTCACGTAGACCCCGCCTTGCTCGATCGCCCGCCGCGCCTCGCCCTTCGATCGGGCGAGGCCCCCGAGCACGACCGCATCCACGAGAGTGAGCGCGCCGGCCGGGGCCAGGGCCGTGGGCAGCTCCGTGGCGAGCACGGCGAACACGGCGGGCGCCGCCTGGCGCGGGTCGAAGTCGCCGAACAGCAGGCGCGCCGCGTCGGCCGCGCTCGCCGCCGCGTCGGCGCCGTGCACCAGGACCGTCAGCTCGCGCGCGAGCGTGTGATGCGCCGGCCGCGCGCCGGGATCCCGGCGCTGGGCCTCGAGCAGCGCGACGATCTCGTCGCGCGACAGCGCGGTGAACAGCTTGAGGTACCCCTCCACGTCCCGGTCGTCCGCGTTGATCCAGTACTGATAGAAGCGGTACGGCGACGTGGCGGCGGGATCGAGGTGGATCGCCCCGGACTCGGACTTGCCGAACTTGGCGCCGGACGCGGTGGTGAGCAGCGGCGCCACCAGCCCATGGGCCTCCGCGCCTTCCACGCGCCGGATCAGGTCGGCACCCGCCGTGATGTTGCCCCACTGGTCCGAGCCGCCCACCTGGATTGTGCACCCTTCCGCGCGGAACAGCTGGAGGAAATCGTACGCCTGGAGGAGCATGTAGCTGAATTCGGTGTATGACAGCCCCGTGTCGAGCCGCGCCTTCACCGATTCCTTCTGCAGCATGACGTTGACCGTGAAGTGCTTGCCCACGTCGCGCAGGAACGCCACCAGCGGCGTCGCTTCCAGCCATGCCGCGTTGTCGCGCAGCAGCGCGCCGGCGGCTCCGCGTCCGAAGTCGAGGAACCGCGCCATCTGCGCCTGCTGTCGCTCGAGGTGCTCGCGCACCTGCTCGCGGGACAGGAGCGGGCGCTCGCTCCGCTTGCCGGACGGGTCGCCGATCAGCCCGGTGCCGCCGCCCATCAGCACGATCGGCGTGTGCCCGTGCCGCTGGAAGTGCCGCAGCAGCATCAGCGGCATCAGGTTGCCGACCTGGAGACTGGGCGCCGTGGGGTCGAAGCCGCAGTATACCCGGCGCGGCTGCCCCAGATGGGCGTCGATCCCCGGCGTGGCCTCGTGCACGAAGCCACGCCAGCGCAATTCGGCGAGCAGGTCGGTCATGGCGCGGAATCGTACGAGCGCCCTCCGGCGCTGGCAAGCGCGCGGGCGCGTGACTAGGTTCCCCGCCGGATGAGCGATCTGCCGCCGCCCCCCCGCCCCCGCGCACCCCGCCGCCCGTCCACCGGCCGCCATCGGCGCCCGCTGCCACGCCGGCCGATCGGTCGCCGTGGTGGCGCCATCGGGTGTGGCGGGTGGTGCTCCCCGCCGTCGGGCTGCTCGGCGCGTACGGGATCGGCCTCGCCTACGGGGGGTGGACCCGCGTGTGTGCGGCGGAGCGGTGCCCGTCGATCTCGCGTCTGGTCGGCTCCTACAACCCGCAGCAGACCTCGAAGGTCTATGCGGCAGACGGCCGCCTCATCACCGAGTTCGGCATCGAGCGCCGCACCGTGCTGCCCCTGCCGGAGATCCCCGTGCCGGTGCGCGAGGCGTTCATCGCCACGGAGGACAAGCGGTTCTATTCCCATCACGGGATCGACTACTTCGCCATCCTCGGCGCGATCAAGGCGAACCTGCGCACCATGCGGTATTCGCAGGGGTTCTCGACCATCACGATGCAGCTGGCCCGGAACGTGTTCCCGGACCAGATCAGCCGCGAGAAGAAGCCGACGCGCAAGCTGAAGGAGATGCGGGTGGCGCGGGAGCTGGAGCGCACCTTCCCCAAGGACACGATCCTCCAGTTCTACCTCAATCAGATCAACCTCGGGCCGGGCGCCTACGGGGTCGAGGCGGCGTCGCAGGTGTTCTTCGGCAAATCGGTGCGCGACGTGAACGTCGCGGAGGCCGCGATGCTCGCCGCGCTGGCCAAGCTCCCGGGGTACTACAGCCCGCGGACCCACCCCGATCGTGCCGTGCAGCGGCGCAACGTCGTGCTGAACCTGATGCGCGAGCAGGGCTACCTCACGGCGTCCGAGGCGGAGCGCTGGAAGGCGTACCCCATCCTGCTCACGTCGCGGCGGACGACCTACGGCGACGTCGCCCCCTACTTCGTGGAGCACATCCGTCAGGACCTGGATGCCCGGTACGGCCGCCGGCTGTACGAGGGCGGCCTGCGCATCTACACGACGCTCGACCTCGACGTCCAGGAGGCGGCCGAGCGCGCGCTGCAGGCGCAGCTCGACGCGATCGAGGCGGGGATCTACTCGCCCGGCGGCCGGTTCCCCGGCGGCACCACCTACCGGGACTATCTCGAATCGCTGCGGGGATCGAGCGGCGAGGACCGGGGCCCCTTCACCCCCTACCTGCAGGGCGCGCTGGTCGCGATGGACGCGCGCAACGGGTACGTCCTGGCGCTGATCGGCGGGCGCGACTTCACCGACTCGAAGTACAACCGCGCCACCCAGGCGATCCGCCAGCCGGGCTCGACGTTCAAGCCGTTCGTGTACTCCGCGGCGGTGCGGGCGGGCCACCCCGTCACCGAGGTGCTCGACGACTCGCCGCTGGCCACGCCGATCCTCCAGCTCGACAGCACCCTGTGGCAGCCGAAGGACTACGACGACACCACGCTCGGGTTCATTCCGATGCGCCGGTCGCTGTACGAGTCGCGCAACCTCTCCACCATCAAGCTCGGCATGCAGATCGGGGAGGCGGCGGTGATCGGCGAGGCGCGCCGGTTCGGGATCTCCACGCCGATCCCCCCGTACCCCTCGATCCACATCGGCTCGGCGGGCGTCCGGCCGTTGGAGATGATCGCGTCCTACTCGGCGTTCGCCACGCTCGGGACGCGGGTGTCCCCCCTCTTCGTGGTGCGGGTGGAGGATCGCGACGGCACGATCCTGTGGCAGCCGGCGGTGCGGCGGGAGACGGTGATGGACTCGGCGC
>DASPFU010000107.1:0-2354 GCA_035620935.1 Gemmatimonadales bacterium | reverse complement strand
CCGAATGCGGAACGGGGAATGTGGAATGCGGAATGGCGCGGCGATCCCCGGAACGCCCAGCACGTCGCTTCCCCGGCTTCGACGTCCGGCTGGTCAATTCCGCATTCCGCATTCCGCACTCCGCATTGTCACAGCAACCGATCCCCAAGGGCACCGAGGAACACGACGATACTGACGATCCCGTTCGCCGTGAAGAACGCCGCATCGAGCCGGCTCAGGTCGCCCGGCCGTACGAGGCGATGCTCCCACGCGATGACGCCGGCGCCGATCGCCACGCCGAGATAGTAGGGCCAGCCGAGCCCCGCCCCCGCCCCGAACCCCGCGAGCGCGAGGATGGCGACCGCGTGCAGCAGCTTCGCCGCGAGGATGGCCCGGGCCGCCCCGAACCGCACGACGCCCGAACGCAGGCCGAGGGCGCGGTCGAACTGCTCGTCCTGCAGGGCGTAGAAGATGTCGAAGCCCGCCACCCAGCACGCGACGGCGAGGGCGAGGAGCGGCAGGAGCCACGCTGGCTGGCTCCACGCCCCGGCGACGGCGAGGTAGCCGCCCGCCGGGGCGATGGCGAGCGACAGACCCAGCCACAGGTGCGACCAGTCGGTGAACCGCTTCGTGTAGCTGTACGCCGTCACCCACAGGAGGGCGAGGGGGCTGAGCGCGAAGCACAGCGGATTCAGCGCGCGGGCGGCCCCCAGGAACACCGCCGCCGCGACCGCGACGCTCACCCACGCCTGGCCCAGGGTGATCCGGCCGCTCGGCAGCTCGCGCCCGCGGGTGCGCGGGTTCTGCGCGTCGAGCGCCCGGTCGGCGATGCGGTTGAACGCCATGGCCACGAAGCGGGCGGCCGTGAACGCCACGACCACGAGGCCGACCACCCGCCACGTCACCGCGTACCGCCAGGATGCCGCCACGACGCCCAGCAGCGCGAACGGGAGGGCGAAGAGCGTGTGCGGCAGCTTCACGAAGTTCGCATACCGCACCAGCAGCGAGTCCCCGCCGAAGGTCTGACCCTCGCGCGGGGCGGCCGCCCTACCGGTGGAGGTCAATGCCCAGCTCCTCCCACATCGCGTCCACGCGCGCCCGGGTCTCCGCGTCCATGGTGATCTTCTCGGGCCACTCGCGCGTGAAGCCCTCCTCTTTCCACTTCTTCGTGGCGTCGATGCCCATCTTCGATCCGAACGTGAACGCGCGGCTGGAGTGGTCCAGCACGTCCACCGGACCGAGCGTGAAGCGCACGTCCCGTTCGGGATCGATGTTGTTGAGCGCCACCCACCAGGCCTCCTGGGGATCGCGCACGTTCACGTCCCGGTCGAGCACCACGATCACCTTGGCGAGCGACATCAGCCCCTGGCCCCACAACCCGTTCATCACCTTGAAGGCCTGGCCGGGGTACTGTTTGTCGATGCTCACGAACACCAGGTTGTGGAAGATCCCCTCGGCGGGCATGTGGTAGTCCACGACCTCCGGGAGGGTCAGCTTCAGGAGGGGCAGGAAGATCCGCTCCGTGGCATGGCCGAGCCAGAAGTCCTCCATCGGCGGCCGGCCGACGATCGTATGCGGCCAGATGGGCTCGCTCCGCATCGTGATCGCCGTGACATGCACCTTCGGGTAGCGGTCGGCGAGCGAGTAGAAGCCGGTGTGATCGCCGAACGGACCTTCCATCACCAGGTCCTCGCGCGGGTCGATGTGACCCTCGAGGACGATCTCCGCCTCCGCCGGCACGTCGAGGTCGCAGGTCACCGCCCGGGCGAGGCGCACCGGCTCCCGGCGCAGGAAGCCGGCGAACAGGTACTCGTCGATCGACGGGGGCAGCGGCGCCGAAGCGGAGTACACGCTCGCGGGGTCGCCGCCCAGCGCGATGCACACCGGCATCGTCTCGCCCCGCTCGGCCATCTCGCGCCAGTGGGCGGCGCCGACCTTGTGGCGCTGCCAGTGCATCGCGACCTCGCGGGGGCCGATCACCTGGATGCGGTACATCCCCACGTTGCGCCCGCCGGTCCGCGGATCGCGCGTGATCACCTGCGGCAGCGTGATGTACGGACCGCCGTCCCCCGGCCAGCACACCGGCACCGGGAACTGGTCCAGGTCCACGTCGGGGCCCCGCACCACGAGGTCCTGGCACGGCGCCCGCCCGCTGGTCGCGCGGGGCGGGAACTTGGCCAACTCCGCGAGCCGCGGCAGCATCGCGAGCTTGCCGAGCAGGCCCTCGGGGACCTTGAGGTGTACCAGCTCGGCGATGCGGTCGCCGATCTCGTCGAGGTCGGCGACGCCCAGCGCGAGCGCCATGCGCCGCTCCGAGCCGAAGAGATTGACGGCGACGGGCACGGAGGAATCACCCCCGGCGAGCAGTCGCGGCC
>DASPFU010000106.1:0-7540 GCA_035620935.1 Gemmatimonadales bacterium | reverse complement strand
GGCCGGGGACAAGGGACGGGGGACGGGGGACGGGTAACGTGTCTACCGCCCCCGGCGCACCACGCGGCCCCGCGCGTCCATCCGGGCGAGATTGCCCTCGATGCGCCGGACGTAGTTGAGGGTCTCCCGGTGGCGCCAGCGGGGGACGTCGGGCGCCACCGCCTCGACGCTTGCCCAGCGCGCGGGATCGAATGCCCGCGACGCCGCCAGCGCCTGGGCCCGCAGGATCGGCACGCGCCCCGCGTTGTAGCTGCCGAACATGAACGTCGTGCGGTCCTCGGCGGCGACGGATCCCCGCCACAGGCGCCACAGCGCCCGCGCGTGGTAGATCCCCGCGGCGATGTTCGACTCGGGGTGGTCCACGCTGTGGAATTCCGGGTTCTTCGACTGGATCTGCGCGAAGGTCGAGGGCATGAGCTGCATGACCCCCCGCGCGCCGGCGCGGCTCGCCGCGGCGGAATCGAGGCCGCTCTCCGTGAGCGCCTGGGCCTTGAACAGCCGCCAGTCCCACGCGGGCCCGAAGAAGCGGCGGCTGTACTTGCGAAAGGTGGCGTCGTAGCGCTCGGTCGGCCGCGGCGCGGCCGCCGGGGCGGTGAGCGCGAGCAGGATCCCGAGCAGCGCGAGCGCCTTCAGTTCAGCGCTCCCCCGATGATGACGGCGATCGCGAGGAACATCGCCGCGACCACGATCGCGACCGCGACGTTGCCCTTGCGCAGCTCCTCTTCGAAGTTGACGCGCGGCGAGAGCGTGTCGATGGCACGGTACGACACGTACATCAGGATCACGCCGAGCACGGCGTACAGCAGGTTCATCAGGACGATGGTCAGTTCCATCGGGTCAATTTATCATTCCGTCCGGCACCCCGCCTTCCCCCCCGCTTCCGCCTCCGGCTAGCTTACGCGCGTGACCGACCACGATCTCCGGACGCGCGTCGAGGATGCCCTCCGCGCGGTCAAGCACCCGCGGACCGGTGCCGACGTCCTCACGCTCGGCCTGGTCAAGGACCTCACCGTCGATGCCGCGGGCGGGGTGGGGTACACGTTCCAGCTCGGCAAGGACGATCCGGGCGCCCTCGCCCGCGAGGCGCGCAAGGCGGTGCAATCGGTCCCTGGTGTCACGGCCGTGCGCGCTCAGGTGCAGGAGGCCACGGCGGGCGCCAGGCCGCGTACCGGCACGGCTGGTGCCCCGCCCGTGCCCCCCGCGCCGACGCCGGACGAGCTGCCGCAGCTCGGCAAGGCGCTCGCTATCTCGTCGGGCAAGGGCGGTGTGGGGAAGTCGACTGTCTCGGCCAACCTCGCCGTAGCCCTCGCCGCCGGCGGGCACCGCGTGGGCCTGATGGATGCCGACATCTACGGGCCCAATGTGCCGCGCATGATGGGCGTGTTCGACAAGCCGGAGGTGCGGGACGGCCGCATCCAGCCGCTCACCGCCCACGGGGTGAAGCTCATCTCCCTCGGCAACATCGTGGAGCGGGATGCCCCCGCCATCTGGCGCGGGCCGATCATCATGAAGGTGATCCAGCAGTTCCTGCGTGACGTGGACTGGGGAGAGCTGGACTACTTCCTGGTGGACCTGCCGCCCGGGACCGGCGACGCGCAGCTCTCGCTGGTACAGACCGTCCGCCTGCATGCCGCCGTCATCGTGACCACCCCGCAGGAGGTCGCGGTCGGCGACTCCCTACGGGGCGCGAAGATGTTCGAGCGGGTCAACGTGCCGGTGATCGGCGTCGTGGAGAACATGAGCTACTATGTCTGCCCGCACTGTGGGGAGCGCTCGGAGATCTTCCTCACGGGCGGTGGGCAGCGCCTGGCGGACGAACTGGGCGTCCCGCTGCTCGGGCAGGTGCCGCTGCAGGCGGGCATGGCGCATCTGGCGGACGAGGGCCGGCCGATCGTGCTCGCGGCTCCGGACTCGGCCGCCGCCCGGGCCCTCGACGCCATCGCGCGGCGAGCGGCCGACGCGCTGGCCGGGCTCGCGCCGGCGGGGCTGTAGGTCAGACTAGAGCCGGAGCGAGCGGCGCTGGCGCGGCTCCGGATCGTTCGAGCGCAACACGATCCGCATCGCGTTGGTCTCGAGATCGATGTCCCAGCGCTGGATGCGCGGTCGCACGAAGGCCTCGTGGTCGTCCACCGTCAGGGACGAGGGCGTGGCATCGAGGAAGTCGAGCAGCCGCATCCGCATCTCCACGAACGTGCAGTCCTCACGGCTCGCCGCCACGCGGATCCCCACCTCGTCCGAGAGCTGGTGGCGCACGTAACCCTGAGCCACTTCCAGGATGCGCTCGGCGATGAGGATCTCGAGCGCGCCGGCGTCCCGGCTGGCGGCCAGGCGGCGCGTCACGACGGGCACGCTCGCCGGCCCGCACAGGCTGAGCAGCAACTCGCGGACGCGCGCATTGGGCCGGCGTCCTGACGCCTTCGCGCCCTCCCGCTCGGCCCGCGCGCAGGTGGGCAGGTCGTTGCGGTGCAGGCGCAGGAACTTCGTCATCCGGTCGTACACGTCGGTCCGCCCGGGGGCCGGCGGCCGCCGACGGCCGGCGAGCAAGTCGGTGATGTAGCGTTCCGGGACCTGCACGGCCTCGGCCAGCTCCTGCGGGGAGCGCTGCAGGTCCTTCAGCCGGCGACGGACGAGGCGGCTCACCTTGATGGGGCGGGTGAGAGGGGTGGCAGCGGCCAAAGAGAACTCCTCAGACGGGGGGACCGGTGAACCGGTAATATCGCCAGTTCGGGCCTTCCGCGCACCGGGTGCCGGTTTCGGGCCGTTCCCCCGCCTTCTACATTGCGGCGTGCCGCTCCTGCTGACGCTCGCGCTCGCCTTCCAGGCGCCTCCCGAGCCGCTCCCGGCTCCCCGCGCCACCGCGGCCGTCCGCGCCGGGCTCGATACCCTGTATGGGGGCGCGTTCCAGGCAGCCACACGGCACTTCGCCCGTCTCGCCGCCGTCGACACCGCCGATCCGGCGCCGGTCGTGTTCGAGGCCGGCGCGTACATCTGGTGGGCCGCGTCCCTCGACTCGGCCGCCTTCGCGCGCCGGCGGGTGGATTCGCTGCTCGCCCTCGCCATCACCCGGGCCCGCCGGCTCGGCCCCGCGGCCGACTTCTGGCTCGCGACCGCGCACGGCTACCGAGCGCGCGAGCGCGACGTGCACGGCCAGACGTGGGGGGCCGCGAAAGACGGCAAGGCGATGCGCGACGCCTACCGGCGCGTGCTGCGGGCAGACCCGGAGTGCGTCGACTGCTACCTGGGGCTGGGGGTGTATCACTACGGGCTCGCGCGCGCTCCGGCCGTCGCCCGATTCGTGGCCCGCCTCGTCGGGCTGGGCTCGGGCAACGCGGACTCCGCGTTCGCCTACCTGCGCCGCGCCAGCGCGGCGGGGGACCTGGCGGCGGTCGAGGCCACCTGGGTGCTCGCGGCGGCCCTCGAACGGGACGCCGCGCGGGCGCGGGACGCCGCTTCGCGCGCGGCCCTGGAGGCCGAGGCCCGCACGGCGGTGGCGGGCCTCGCCGCCCGCTATCCGGCCAATCCCGTCTTCGCCCGGTTCCTCGGCGCGCGTCCGGAGCCCGCGCAGTGACGCCCAGCGCGGCCTCCAGCCTCACCGAAGGACGCCTGCGCCCGGTGATCCTGCGGCTGGCCCTGCCGGCCGTCGGGATGATGGCGTGCCATTTCACGTTCAACCTGATCGACACGATCTGGGTGGGACGGCTGATGGGCCCCGCCGCGCTCGCGGCCGTCTCGACGGGCGGGTTCCTGGTCTGGGTCGTCCTGTCGCTGGGCGAGATGATGGACGTGGGGCTCATCGCAGTCGCCGCCCGACGCCACGGGCAGGGGCTGCCGGATCATGCCGCGCAGGCCGCCGCGGGAGCGGTGATCGCCGCCGTGGGCGTGGGGACCGTGACAGCGGTGGTGGGGTTCCAGCTGATCGACCCGCTGTTCGCCGTGATGCGGGTCCCGGCCGACGTGGCGGCGCTGGGGCGGCAGTACCTCGGCACCTGGATCCTGGGCGCGCCGCTCGTGTTCGGGTTCTTCGCGCTCGAGGCGGCGTTCCGGGCGTCGGGTGACACACGCACCCCGTTCACCATCCTCGCGGCCTCGGTGGCGCTCAATGCGGTACTCGACCCGCTGCTGATCACCGGAGCAGGTCCCCTCCCGGCGGAGGGCGTTCGTGGAGCGGCCGCCGCGTCGGTAGCGGTGCGCGGGCTGGCGTTCGTGCTGTTGCTGGTGATCGCGGTGCGCCGCCGGCGTCTGCTCCACTTCGGCGAGCCCGATTGGGCTGCCGTGCCCACGATCCTGAGAGTCGGGGCGCCGATGTCCCTGTCGGGCGTGCTGTTGTCGCTGATTTACGTCTGGCTGACCCGCTACACGGCGCAGTTCGGCACGCCCGCGCTGGCGGCGCTCGGGATCGGGCACAAAATGGAGGGCCTCGGGTTCATCGCCATCAGCGGCTTCGCGCTGTCGGCCGGAGCGCTGGTCGGCCAGAACCTGGGCGCCGGCAACCCGGAGCGCGCCCGGAAGGCGGTCCGGCTCACCATCAAGTACTGCCTCGCCGTGACGGTGACGACCGCGATCGCGTTCCTCACGATCCCGGCCGTCCTCGTGCGCCTGTTCACCAGCGACCCGATGGTGGTGGCGGACGGCGTGCTCTATCTGCGCATCATCTCGATCGCCCAGATCGGCCAGAGCTTCGAGCTGATCCTCGAGGCGGCGATGGCGGGCGCGGCGTACACGTTCTGGCCGATGATCGTGTCCGGCACGCTTACCGGCCTGCGCATCCCGCTCGCGGCATGGTGGTCGGGTCTGGTGGGCGTGGTGGGGATCTGGTGGGCGCTGTCGCTCACCGCCGCCAGCCGTGGTATCGCGATGGCGGCGTTCTGGCGCTGGGCGGGCTGGCAGCGTACGCGGGGCCCGCTGTGAGTCGGGTGATCACCCTGCTCACCGACTACGGCCTGCGGGACAGCTACGTGGCTGAGGTCAAGGCCGTGCTCCTGTCGCGGGCGCCCGGTGCCATGCTCGTGGACATCACGCACGACGTGCCCGCGGGGGACGTGCGGGCGGGGCAGTACCTGCTGGCACGCGCCTGGCACAGGTTCCCGGAGGGCACCGTGCACCTGGCGATCGTGGATCCCGGGGTCGGCACGGCGCGGCGGGCCCTCGCCGGTGCCGTCGCGGGGCACCTGTTCGTGGGTCCCGACAACGGGCTGTTGTCCTCGCTGCCCGCCGGGGTCCGCTGGGTCGCGCTGCCGGTGCCCGCGGAGGCGTCGGCGACGTTCCACGGTCGCGATGTGTTCGCGCCGGCCGCCGCCCGCCTCGCGAGCGGCGAGCACCTCGAGGGCCTGGGCCCGCCCGCCACCGACGTGAGCCGCTCCCCGCTCCCCGCTCCCCGCTTCGACGGCGCCGCGTGGGTCGGGGAGGTCGTCTACGTGGACCGGTTCGGGACCCTGGTCACCAATCTGCCGGGCGACGTGGTCGAGCCGGGCGTGCGCCTGGTCGTCGGCGATCGCGAGGTGGGCGCGTTGCGGCGCACCTTCGGCGACGTGGACCCGGGTCACCTGGTGGCGTTCGTCGGCAGCGGTGGTACGATCGAGGTCGCCGTGCGTAACGGCAGCGCCGAGCGGTTGCTCGGCGCGGGCGTGGGGACGACCGTACGGGCGTAGCGGGGCGCGGACGCGAAACGGGTCAGGCGGACGATTCAGCCCGCCTGACCCGCTGCGTTTCAGCTCGGAGTTACGACTGGAATTCGCCCGATCGCGTCGGGATGCGGACCTGCTTCATCACCCGGTCCGCGAACCCCGCGGTCGGTGCGAAGCGGGTCAGCTGGGACAGGGAGAGGAACAACGTGCGTTCCCGATCCGCCTCGGCGCGGCACAACGTGCACTCGGTGAGGTGCATCGTGCGCGTCGCCGGGAGCAGGCCCTCGGCCCACAGCTCCAGCTCTTCAGTGGTGAGATGGTTGGTCATGGTCTAACCTGTTGCCTTTCGCAGGCCCTACGGGCGCGGCCGGGCCGGGGTTTCACTGCCGCACGTGCGCGAGGTACTCCCGTAACTCGTTGCGGGCACGGTGGATGTACGTCTTTACCGTGCCGAGCGGGAGCTCCAGGGTCTCCGCGATCTCTTCGTAGCTGAACCCTTCCACGTGGCGCAGCATGATGCAGGACCGGTACTCGGGACGCAGCCTGGCGATGGCCTGCTCGATGGCGGCGCCCAGCTCGCGGGCCTGGACCTCGTCGAGCGGGCTCTCGCCGGGTGTGCCGATCTGCAGTGCCGTGGCGCCCATGCGGTCGGCGGTCTCGGCCATCGGCGAGCCGTCGAGGGAGAGCGTGTCGAGGCTGCGGCGGCGCAGCTGATCGATCGCGACGTTGTTCGCGATCTTGAAGATCCACGAGGAGAACTTGAACTCGGGCCGGTACGACCCGATCCCGTTCAGGACCTTGATGAACGTCTCCTGCGCGAGGTCCTCGGCGAGCGCGCGGTCCCGCACGATCCGGTAGATCAGCGAGAACACCGGGCGCTCATAACGGCGCACGAGCTCGCGGAAGGCCGCTTCGTGGCCTTCGCGTGCCCAGGCGACGACCTGCTGGTCGCTGGCGCCCGTCAGGTGGGACGGCCTATCTTTCGCGCCTATGACGCCGGCTCCTGCGACGGAAGTCGGGGAGGCCGTAGGGGGCCCGGACCCGGCAGCGAAACGCGCCTACGTCCGGCGCATGTTCACCGCCATCGCGCCCCGCTACGATCTCCTGAACCATCTCCTCAGCCTCAACGTGGATCGCCGCTGGCGCCGCACCGCGGTGCGGCGGCTCGGCTGGGAGGCCCGCCCCGGGGGGGCCTACCTCGACCTGTGCAGCGGCACGATGGACCTCGCCGCCGAGCTCGCCCGCGCCCCGGGTTTCCGGGGCAGCGTGGTCGGCGCCGATTTCGTGGTGCCGATGCTGGCGCGCGGGCGCGGCAAAGCCCCGCGCATCGCGCCCGTGGGCGCCGACGCCCTGGCGTTGCCATTCCCCGATGCCCGCTTCGACGGCGCCACGTGCGCCTTCGGGGTACGCAACCTGGCGGACCTGGAGGCCGGCCTCGCCGAAGCGGCCCGCGTGCTCCGGCCCGGCGCCCGGTTCGTCATCCTGGAGTTCACGACGCCGCGGTTCGCGCCGCTCCGGGCGGCGTACCTGTATTACTTCCGGCGCGTGCTCCCGGCGATCGGCCGCGCGGTGTCGAAACATACGGACGCCTACACCTACCTGCCAGAGTCGGTGCTCGCGTTCCCCGAGCCCGAGGCCCTGGCGCGCCGCCTCGCCGCCGCGGGATTCTCGCAGGTCGGCTTCGAGCTGCTCACCGGCGGGATCTGCGCGGTGTTCCATGGCACTCGATAACCTGCGTGACTTCGTCCGGGCGATCGACGCCGCGGGCGACCTGGTGCGGGTGGCGCGTCCGGTGGCGGTGGACCGCGAGATCACCGAGATCGCCGACCGCTGCATGAAATCGCCCGGCGGCGGTCCCGCGCTGCTGTTCGAGCGGCCGCGCCTCCTCGCGGGCGGCGCGTCGCGTCACCCGGTCG
>DASPFU010000105.1:0-4278 GCA_035620935.1 Gemmatimonadales bacterium | reverse complement strand
GCCTTCTCGCCCAGCCAGCGCACGACCTCGCAGATCGAGGCCACGAAGTTGCCGTGGTTGCGCATCGTGGGCGGCGTCGGGAGGCGCACGCTGCCGCCGCCCGTCAGCAGGTACACCCGCTCGCCCGAGACCGCGTGCCGGAACGGGAAGTCCCTGTCCGCCAGGTCGGGGAAGAGCTCCCGGAACGCGCGCGGGTTGACGACGGCGCCCGAGAGGGAGTGCTCGCCGAGCGACTCGGCCTTCTCCAGCACGGCGATGCTGATCTCGCCCAGGCCGCCGCCCGCCGCGTTGTCGCGCCGCACCAGGTTCGCCAGCTCGATGGCGCCCGCCAGGCCGGCGGGCCCCGCGCCGACGAACAGCACGTCCATCTCCAGCCGCTCGGCGGCACCCTCCGCCCCGTCATGAAGAATCAACCGATCCCGCGGCAATGCCGGCTGGTAGCTGGCCGGAGTGAATCGCTTCATTGCGGTGCAGCCTTGATGAAGTAGCTGAGCCCCACGGAGAACTGGTGGTCGAACGCAGCGGACTCCGGATCGTACTCCGCGGGCCAATCCGCGGTCCCCGGGATCAGGTAGTACGCGGTCCACTCGAACCGCACGCCGAGCGACGGCTTGATTCGATGATCGTATCCCACCGCCGCCACCCCGCCGACATCGGTGGACTGGTCCTGGTCCGGAGCAAGCCCGGGATTGAAGCGCGCGAGCGCGGCGCCCACCCCGAAGAACACTGGCGCCTGCGGCTTGAAGCGAAAGAGGAGCATCAGATCGCCGCGCAGCAGGGTGACCCGTGCGGTCCCCGTCCGCACCTGGCTGCCGTCGAGCGTCGCGATGCGCGGCGGCGGCCACGAGACGGCCAGGCCCGCGCGCAGACCGGCGATCCGCGAGATGGGCAGCTGGACCCGCCCGCCCACGCCGATCGCCGACCCCGCACCGAGCGTGGTCTGGCACTTGAGGCTGTCGCAGGCGGGATCGGCCGGATTGGGCTGCCCGACGTCGTAGGTCCGGATCGCCCGGTCGCCGGACCAGCCGGCCGTGACGAAGACCGCCAGGGTCGTCGGGAACGAGGGAGGCCGCGGCGCCTCGCCCGGGAACGTTTGTGCGGTCGAAGAGCCAGCCCCGGCGATCGCGAGCACCGCCGCGGCCAGCGCCCTCCTAGCCATGGAGCTTCCGGACTTCCTCGGTGAGGCGCGGCACGATGTCGAACAGATCGCCGACGATCCCGTAGTCCGCCACCTTGAAGATCGGCGCGTCCTTGTCCTTGTTGATGGCGACGATGACCTTCGACGTGCGCATCCCGGCCAGGTGCTGGATCGCGCCGGAGATCCCCACCGCCACGTACAGCGTCGGGCTCACCGTCTTGCCGGTCTGGCCGACCTGCTCGCCGTGCCCGCGCCACCCCGCATCCACGACCGCCCGCGACGCCCCGACGGCAGCCCGCCCGCCGAAGGCCTGGGCCAGGTCCTCCAGCAGCCGGAAGTTCGCCGGCTCCTTGAGGCCCCGCCCGCCCGAGACGACGATGGGTGCCTCCGCCACGTCGAGCGCGCCCGCCGGCGCCGCCTTGATCTCGCGCACGGTCACCCGGCCCGCCGGCGTGTCCACGGCGACTGTCTCGGCCGCGCCGGGCCGGGGGCGCTCGACGGGCGTGAACACGTTGGGCCGCAGGGATACGATGGCCGGCGACCCCGTCACCTTGAGGGTGAGCAGCGCCTTGCCGGCGTAGACCGGGCGCGTCGCGACCACCGCCCCGCCGTCGACCGTGACGTCGGTGACGTCCCCCGCGAGCGCGACGCCGAGCTTCGCGGCGACGCGCGGGGCCAGGTCCTTGCCGGTGGCGGTGGCGGCGACCACGACCGCGGCGTACCCACCCGACCGCGCCCGCTCCGCCACCACCGCGGCGCAGCCCTCCGGCGCGTAGCGCGCGAACCCGCCGCCCGTCGCCGTGATGACCTTGTCCGCGCCGAACCGCCCCGCTCCATCCGTCCCCGTGACGGGACCGGCGCCGATGACCAGCGCGTGGACTTCGCCCCCGAGTGCGTCGGCCAGCCGCCGCGCTCCCGTGATCGCCTCGAAGGAGACCTTGCGCAGCGCTCCGTCGCGCTGCTCCAGTACCGCCAGGACGTGGCTCACAGAACCTTCGCCTCCTCGCGGAGCAGGCGCACCAGCTCCGGTACCGCCGCCGCGCCCTCGCCCACGATCTTCCCCGCCTGCCGCTCGGGGGGCAGGGTCATCTGCAGCACGTCGATCCCCGCGGGGGTACCCTGGAACGGCTTCACCTCGAGCGGCTTCTTCTTGGCCGCCATTATCCCTTTGAGCGCGGGGAGGCGCGGCTCGTTGAGGCCCTTGTCGGCGGTGATCACGGCAGGCAGCGGGAACTCCACCACCTCGAGGCCGCCCTCCACCTCCCGCTCCGCCGTGCCCGAGCCGCCGGCGATCTCGAGCTTCGAGACGGCGGTGACGCACGGCAGGCCGAGCAGTTCGGCCACCATCGGCCCCACCTGATGGCCGGAATCGTCGATGGCGATCTTGCCGAACAGGACGAGGTCGAATCCGCCGTCCTTGAGCTCGACCGCGAGTGCACGCGCCACGACCAGCCCGTCCGCGGGTACGCGGTCGGTCTGCAGGAGGACCCCCCGGTCCGCACCCATCGCGAGCGCGGTGCGGATCGTCTCCTGTGCGGCGGCGGGCCCGAGTGACAGCACCACCACCTCGCCCGCGCCGGCCTGCTCGTTCCGGCGCAGCGCCTCCTCCACCGCGAACTCGTCGTAGGGGTTGAGGATGAACTTGACGCCCGCCTCATCGAGCGAGGCGCCGTCGCCGGCGATCCTGACGCGGGTTTCGGAGTCGGGGACGCGTTTGATGCAGACGGCGATCTTCATGGGTGATCGGTGTTCAGGTGTGAGTGTTCAGGGTAGTTCCCAGACGCCAAGCAGGAAGTGGTTGCCAGCCAACGGTCGCCTGAGAAAACAAACCTGGCGACTCATGTCTGGCAACCACTTCACCCTTGGCGTCTGGGAACTCGACTGCACACCTGGCCCCGTCAACTGAACGCATTCAGGCCGGTGATCTCCTGCCCCAGGATGAGCGAGTGCACATCGTGCGTCCCCTCGTAGGTGTACACCGACTCGAGGTTGGCGAGGTGCCGCATCGCCTGGTACTCGGCCAGGATGCCGTTCGCGCCGAGCAGCCGCCGGGCCTCGCGGGCGCACTCGGTCGCCATGTCCACGTTGTTCCGCTTGGCGAGGGAGACCTGCTGGGGCGTCGCCGCGCCGCGGTCCTTGAGCCGGCCGAGCTGGAGACAGAGCAGCTGGGCCTTGGTGATTTCGGTCAGCATCTCGGCGAGCCGGACCTGCTGGATCTGGAAGGCGCCGATCGGCCGGCCGAACATCACGCGGTTTTTCGCGTAGGACACCGCCTCGTCATAGCACGCCATGGCGGCGCCGATCGCCCCCCACGCGATGCCATACCGGGCCTGGGTGAGGCACATCAGGGGGGATTTGAGCCCGCCCGATTTCGGCAGCAGCGCGTCCTTCGGCACGCGCACGTCCTCGAGCACGAGTTCGCTCGTGTCGCTCGCGCGGAGCGACAGCTTCCCCTTCTGGTCCTTGGCGGTGAAGCCCTTCGCGTCCGTCGGCACGATGAACCCGCGGATCGAGGCGATGTCGTCGAGGCCGGCCGTCTTGGCCCAGACGATCGCGACCTGGGCCGTCGACCCGTTGGTGATCCACATCTTGGCCCCGTTCAGGACCCAGCCATCGCCGGTCTCCTTCGCCACCGTGATCATCCCGCCGGGGTTCGAGCCGTAGTCCGGCTCGGTGAGCCCGAAGCAGCCGATCAGCTCCCCCGATGCGAGCCGCGGCAGGTAGGTCTTCTTCTGGTCCTCTGACCCGAACGCATGGATGGGGTACATGACGAGGGCCCCCTGCACCGAGGCGAACGAGCGCACCCCCGAGTCCCCGCGTTCGAGCTCCTGCATGATGAGCCCGTAGGCGACGTTGTTGAGCCCGGCGCAGCCGTACTCCTCCGGCAGGTTGGCCCCGAAGAAGCCCAGCTCCGCCATGCGCGGGACCAGCGCCTTCGGGAACCTGCCCGCGAGGTAGTGCTCGGCGATCACGGGCATCAGCTCGGCGTCGACCCAATCGCGGACGGTATCGCGCACCGCACGCTCTTCCTCGGAGAGGAGAGAGTCGGCGTCGTAGAAATCAACTCCATGGAAGCGGGAAGCCATTTTTCACCCCTGGAACGGAGGTATTAGGTCACAGCACACTACCCACTGCGAGAG
>DASPFU010000104.1:0-10470 GCA_035620935.1 Gemmatimonadales bacterium | reverse complement strand
TCGATGCCCCGGTGCGGGAGCTCGGCCCGCAGGGCGGCGTCGGGCTTTGCGGTGCCGATGTCGAGTCCGCGGTACACCTGCCGCGCGTCCGCGGAGATCACCGTGATGGGGAGCAGGCGCCCCAGCGCCGCTGCGACGGCGGTCTTGCCGACGGCCGTCGGGCCCGCGAGGACCGGGACGAGCGGCCGCGGGTCAGGTGCGTCCAAAGCGACGCTCCAGCTCTTCGCGTGGGAGATGCACGATCGTCGGCCGGCCGTGCACATCGTGCGCGGGCAGCGTGGCGGCGAGCAGCCGCAGCACCAGCTCGCGCAGCTCGCCCGGCTCGAGGCGCTGTCCCGCCTTCACCGCGGCGCGGCAGGCGAACGTCGCCGCGAACCGTTCGAGGCGGTTGGCCCAGCCGCCGAAGCGCCCGCCGGCCAGGTCCGCGACGAGATCCTGGAGGCACCGCGCCGCGTCGAAGCGGGGATGCGGGTTGGGCACCGTGTGCACGACCACGCTACGGCCGGAAAAGGGCTCGATCTCGTACCCGACCCGACGCAGGAACTCGCCGTGCGCGTCGATCGCCTCGAGCTCGGGGGCCGTGAGCTCGAGGGTGAGCGGCAGCAGCAGCCGCTGGCCCGGCATCCCGTCGCCCGATATCTGCCCCATCACCTGCTCGTACAGCACCCGCTCGTGCGCCGAGTGCTGGTCGACGATGGCCACGCCCGCGTCGGTCTGGAACAGGACGTAGGTCTCGAACACCTGCAGCAGCGGCAAGGTCGGCCGCCCGGACGCCGCCGCGGGCCCCGCGTCGGGCGTCAGCAGCTCGAGCGGCGCCTGGACCGGCAGTGCGGCGGAGCCCCCGCTCCAGGCCGCGGCGTCCAGCGTCCTCCCCGGCGCCAGCAGGGGCGACGCCGCCGCGAGTGGCGCGAGCGCGGCCCGCACAGCCTGCTCCACGGTCTGCTCGACGAAGAACTTGTCGCGGAACCGGACCTCGAGCTTGGCCGGATGCACGTTGACGTCCACCGCATCACCCGGCAGATCGAGGAACACGAACAGTGAGGGGCGGTCGCCAGGGTTCACCGTCGACCGGTAGCCGGCCTCGGCCGCCCGCAGCACGAACGGGTCGCGCACCGCCCGCCCCCGCACGAACACGTAGCCCTTGCGGCCGGCCGGCGTCGCCTGGGCGGGCCGCTGGGCGAATCCGCTGACCTCGAGGGGACCGGCGCGGTGGGTGACGCCGAGCAGCGTGTCGGCGAACGCCCGCCCCCACAACGCCTGGATGCGGTCGATGCGCCGGGCGGCGACGGGCACGTCGAGGACGACCCGTCCGTCCGCCTGCAGGGTGAACGCGACGTCGGGACGCGCGAGCGCCAGCACCGTGATCGCCTCGGTGGCCGCCCGGGTCTCGGTCGCGGGCGCGCGCAGGAACTTGCGCCGCGCGGGCGTATTGAAGAACAGGCCCCGGACGGTGACGCTCGTGCCCCGCTGGCGCACGGCATCCTCCGGAACGTCGAGCGTGCCGCCCGTCACGCGGAGCCGGGTGCCGGTGGCCCCGTCGGGAGACGTCTCGAGCTCGAATCGCGCCACCGACGCGATCGCCGGCAGCGCCTCGCCGCGGAAGCCGAACGACCCCACACCGACCAGGTCCGCCGCCGCGCGGATCTTGCTCGTGGCGTGACGCTGCACGGCGAGCTGTGCGTCCTCGCGGTCCATCCCTTCCCCGTCGTCGCTCACGCGGATCAGCGTCCGCCCCCCGTCCTCGATCTCGACGCGGACGTGGCGCGCGCCGGCGTCGAGCGCGTTCTCCACCAGCTCCTTGACCACCGACGCGGGGCGCTCGACTACCTCGCCCGCCGCGATCTGGTCGGCGACGGTCGACGGCAGCACCGCGACGCGCGGGCTCACGGACGCACCAGGTCCGCGTCGAGCAGCCAGCCCCGGACCCCGTCGCTGCGCGCGACCTCGACCCAGCGCCCGTAGCGGCGCCCCGCGAGGACCGCGGCTCCCGCTTCGAGCGTCGTGCTCGCCGTGGCCGACCCGTGGGGTGCCGCGCGCACCGGGGTGGCGGGATGCACGACGACCGCCACCGGCCGCACGCGGCGTCGCCACTCGACGGTCGCCGCGGCCGCGGCCGTGAACACCGCCAGCACGAGCACGACGACCGGCCACCGTCGCCGTCCCAGCGCCACCACTACCCACAGGGCGACCCACGCGACGCCCGCGGCCGCGAGCCACTCGACGGTCGTCAGCGGACCGGACCGGAGCAGGTCCGCGCTGGCGGGATCGGGGGGCGGGAGCAGCTGGCGCGCGCGCCGGATCAGGGGGTCCCGGGGCGCGCGCCGCGCCGCCGCCGTCCACGCGGCGGCCGCTTTGCCATCGGCCGCCGCGCGGTACAGCGTCGCCCCGAGGTTGTACCAATGCGCGGCGACGTGCGGTGCCGCGGCCGCACGGGCCGCGAACGAGTCGGCCGCCGCCCGCAGTGCGCCCGCCTCATACAGCTGCTCGGCGGTGAGCGACTGCGCGGCGGCGCCGCCCGCCGCGAGCGTCGCCGCCCGCGCCGTCGCCACCATCGCGAGACGCCGCACGCGGCGGCGGCGCCCTTCGCCGTGCCCGAGGCTCGCGAGCACCCGCTCCAGCTCCGCCGCGATCCCCGCGCCGTCCCCGACCCCGCGCGGCCCGTACCGGGCGGCGCGCAGCCGGTCGCGCAGCCGCACCACGTGGTCCGCCACCGCTCCGTCCATCCCGGCCGCTCGCAGCGCGGCCCCGAGCCCCGCCCCGTAGCGGACGCCGTCGTCGGGCACGTGACTCGCAAGCAGCGCGTCGAACTCCCGCTCGAGGCGCCCCAGGCGGGTGAGCGGGCGGGGGGGCGGCGCAACGGCCGCGGCGGAGCCTCCCCGGCGCGCGCGGCGCCGCCGCGCCAGCAGGGCCGCGACCGGCGGCAGCAGCGCGAACACGATCCACTCCACCGGCGGCACCCCGTCGGTGAGCAGCCGGGTCCAGGGAGCGGCGGCGCGCGCCAGCGGCGGCGCGGTCCGCAGCGCGCGCGACTCGCCCGCCGGCGCCACCACGACGCTGCGCGGCGGCGCGACGGCGACCGCGTACCGGCCGGCGGACAGGTCGAAGTAGGGATACCGAATCTCGGGGATCACGAAGCTCCCCGACGAGTCCGGTACCACGACGGCGCGGAACACCTTCGTCCCCCGGAGCTGACCGGCGCGGAGCTCCACGCGCTCGTCGGCACCGGCGGCGTACGCGCGGAATCCCGCCGGCCAGTCGATCCGGGGCTCGCTCCACAGCGGCACGTTGCCGGTCCCCGTCACCACGGTGGAGACCTCGACGGGCTCGCCCACCCGCGCGTCGGCGGACGACCACCGGGCACTCACCGTGACGTCCGTCCCCACCACCGTCGGGGCCGCCCCGGCCGCGCGATCGGCCGGCAGGGCCTGCACGATGATGGTCAGCGAGTCGGACGTCAGGGTGAGGCGGTCCTCGCGCGAGAAGAAGGAGAAGGACAGCGGCAGGGCGTACGACACCACCGCCGGCGGAATGACGAGGCGCCCCGCCGCGAGGGGCAGCAACACGTGATGCGCCACGAAGGCGTCCATCCAGCCCGACGGTCCGCGCCGGCTGAGCGCCGCGCCCGCGGGCACCGGTTGCGGCAGGACCCACGCCCCCGCGGCGGCCGGGAGCGAGACGAGGGGCGGCCGCCGCAGGCGGTCGCGAACCGGCCGCGGAAACCAGGCGACCACCACGACGTCGACCTGCTGGCCGACCAGCGCCGTATCGGTCGAGGCGACGACGCTGACCGCCGGCTGCGGGCCGCCACCCGGGGGGACGGCGTCGACCAGCGCCCGGGCCGCATCGGCGAGCACCGTCGGCCGCCGCTCGGGCGCGGAATCGACCACGACCAGGACCGGATCGGTCTGCACCCGCTCGGTCCCCTGCCGGGCCACCACCGGACCGATCACCAGCTGCCCGACCCGCTCCGCCCGCAGCGTCACCGCGCGCAGCGTCGCGTAGAACGGACCGCCGTTCCCCGAGGACACCTCCGCCGCGTCGCGCGAGCCGGTCACGGCGAACCCGGCGATCGAGGGCAGCGCGATCTCGACCGGGCCGGGTGCGCGCGAGCGCGCCCGCACGGTGAGCGTCAGCTCGCCGCCCACCGGCACCCGCGCACGATCCACCGTGGCGGTCACCTCGAGCCCGCCCTGAACCGCCGCGGCGAGGAGCAGGGCCGCGATCACCAGTCCTTCACCCCCGGCGGGGCGGCGCGCCGGGTGCGCCCCATCCGGTCCCGCCGGGTCTGCAGCTCCTCCTGCCCGATCGACTGGAGCAGCTGCTCGGCTTGCTGCCGGGACAGACCCTGCGGCGGCGGATCCGCTTCGCGCCGGCGCGGATCGGGGGGCTGCGGGCCCCCCGGCGGCGGAGTGCCCCCGCCGGCCGCTGCGGCGCGCCGCCGCGACGCCAGCTCGAGGTTCCACTTCGCGTCGCGGTCCCCCGGCGCGAGCAGCAGCGCTTCCCGATACGCCCGTTCGGCCTCGGCGAGGTATCCGTCGCGGTGCGCCGAATCCACCTCCGCGAGCGACAGCGCCAGCACGCCGAGGTTGAACAGGGCGCGGGCCCGGATCCCCGGGTCCGTCGCCGCGGCCGCCTGCCCCAGCGCCGTGCGCGCCTGCTTCACGTCGCCCGCGGCGAGCGCCGCGGCGCCGGAATTGAACCACGCCGTATCGTCGTCGCGGCGCCGCGCGAGCGCGCGGGTATAGGCGCCCGCCGCCATCAGGCGATCGCCCGCATCCCACGCGCGTTCGGCGGCGGTGCGCGGCCGATCCGGGATCGCCTGCGCGCGCGCCGCCGCGGGCGCCACACCGACCGCGAGCGCCACCCCGATCAGCGCGGCGGTCGGCCGCGTCCAGGCGTGCAGGCCGAGTACGACCGCGCCGACGAGCAGGGGGATCCACGCCCGCGCGCGGCCCCGCGTGGTCCGCGCCTCGGCGAGCGCGCCGCGACGCAAGCCCGCCACCAGCTCCCGCACCGCCCCAGCCTGGTCGGGCAGGTCGGCCGCGACCAGCGTCCCCTGCGCCGCGTCCGCCAGCGCCGCGAGCACCTCGTCGCGCCGCTCGGTGCGGATCTCGGCGCCCGCGTCGTCGGTGCGGTAGCGCACGAAGGCGCCCCGCTCGTCCCGCATCGGGATCCCCACCGGCGCGGACCCGCCCTCCGCCACGACCACGAGGCGCACGCCAGACTCCCGCAGCCGCGCCGCGATCGCGAGCGCCTCGGGGATCGAGTCGTGCGCCTCACCGTCGGTGAAGACCACCAGGACCCGGTCGCTCAGGTCGGTGGCCGTACCCAGCAGCTCGCCGCCCTGCCGCAGCGCCGGCACGAGCGAGGTCCCTCCCGCCGAGGCGATCTCCGGATCGAGCGCGTCCAGGAACAGCGCGAGGGCTGAACCGTCCAGCGAGAGCGGCGACAGGATGTAGCTCGCACCCGCGAAGGCGATCAGGCCCACCCGGTCGCCCTCGAGGTCCTGCACCAGCCGGCGGGCCTCGCGGATCGCGCGCGCCAGGCGGGTCGGGGACGCGTCCTCGGCGAGCATCGAGCGCGAGATGTCCACCGCCACCACGAGGCTGAGGCCCCGCGTCTCGGCCAGCACCCGCTCCTCGCCCCACCGGGGCCCGGCGAGCGCAGCGGTCCCGGCGAACGTCGCGAACGCGAGCACCGCCGGCGACCAGCGCCCCGCCACCCGGGCGGTCCGGGCCGCCGCCGGCGACCATCGCGCCGCGTGGGCGACGCGCACGCGGCGCGCCCAGGCCCCGCCGGCGAACGCGGCGGCGGCGATCACCGGCGCGAGCACCAGCACCGCAGGAGCGTCGAAGGTGATCACGGCACCCGCACCGCGAAGGTGGCCGACACGACGATCTCCAGCGCCAGCGCGAGCAGCCCCAGCGCCGCCGGCCAGAGGTACGCTTCCTCGAACCGGCGATAGACCACCTGTTGCACGGCGGTCTTCTCGAGCCGGTCGATCTCGCGGAACACACCGCGCAGGGACTCGCGATCGGTCGCCCGGAAATAGCGTCCGCCCGTCGAGACCGCGACCTCGGTGAGCAGCGGCTCGTCGATCTCGACCGGGAGCGTCTGATACCGCAGCCCCTGCAGCCCCTGGCCGGTCGGGACCGGCGCCTCGCCCTCCGTCCCCACGCCGATCGTGTAGATCCGGATGCCGAGGGTCGCCGCCGCCTGTGCCGCGGTGCGCGGGTCCACCGTCCCGCGGTTGTTCTCGCCATCGGTGAGCAGCACGACGACACGGCTCTTGCCGGGCGAGCGACGCAGGCGGTTCGCGGCGGTGCCGATCGCGGTCCCGATGGCCGTGCCGTCCTCGACCAGGCCCACGCGCAGGTCGAGCAGCGCCCGCTCGAGGATGTCGTAATCGGTGGTGATCGGCACCTGGGTCAGCGCCTGGCCGGCGAACGCGACGACCCCGATGCGATCCGACGAACGTCCGCGCACGAACTCGACGGCGGTCTGCCGGGCCACGTCGAGCCGGTTCTGCGGCGCGAAGTCCTCGGCCAGCATGGAGCTCGAGATGTCCACGGCGAGGACGATCGAGATGCCCTCGGTCCGCGTCTCGGTGCGGACCGTGCCGATGCGCGGGCCCGCGGCCGCGACGATCCATGCCCCGAGGCAGGCACTGCGGAGCCCGAGCGGAAGCCGCGCCACCCAGATCCGACCGGTCGAGACCACGGCCGCACGCACGTCGCTCATCGGGGTGCCGGGCGTGGCACGCAGCCGCCGCGCCCGCACCCACCACCACAGAGGCACTGCGGCCAGGAGCAGCAGCACGAGGGGACGCGCGAAGTTCACCGGGCGATCTTCCGGGCCAGCGCGCGGGCCTGGACGGCGAGGGCGGCGACGTCGGTGCCGGGCGCGCCGCCGAAGGCGACCCCGTCGAGCGTGCGCAGCGTCGCGGTGACGGCCGCGAGTGCCACCGCCGGCCGCGCGCGGGCCAGGGTGTCGAGGCACTCCTCCGTGGTCAGGCCGGCGTGCGCTTCGGGAACCGCGCGTGCCACGGCCGCCCGCAGCTCCGCCGCCGCCCGCGCGGCCACCGCCGCCCGCTCGCCGGCAGCGAGCCAGTCGCGGTCGGGGACCTCACGTTCCACTGGAACCTGAGCCACCGGGCGCCCGGGTCGGGGTCGACGCCGACGCCACCGCACCGCGCCCGCGAGCAGGCCCGCCGCCAGCACCACCGCCGCGGCCGGGAAGGCGATGCCGTGGCGCCCCTGGCGCAGCGGATCGCGCGCCGGGCGCGGCGCCGGTGTCCCGGTGTCGGGCAGGACGCTCGCGACGGTGAACGCGGCCAGACCGGCCGCGGCTGAGTCCGCTTCGCCGCCGGGTCCGAGGCGCCACAGGACCGGCAGGGTCACCGCGTGCGACCCGGCGGTCCAGGCGACGACGGGGTAGCGCACCACCCAGCCGCTCGCATCGCGCAGGGCCACCGGATCGCCGAGGGGCTCCACCGCCCCCCCGGGGGCGAGCCGGCCAGGGCGCACGCTCCACCCCGCCGGGGCGGTGACGCGGCGCTCCAGCCAGACGGTGTCTCCGACGGTCGGGGCCGCCGGCCGCGCCGTCCACCCGGTGTCCTGGACGACGGCCCACAGCGCGAGCGCCGCCAGCATCGTCACCGCCTGAGGCGTCGGGCGCGGGCGGCGAACGCCTGCCGCAGGGAAGCCGCGTAGGGCGCGTCGGTGCGCAGGGTGACGCGGTCCACGCCGGCGACGTTGAGCTTGCGTGCGCGCTCCAGCAGAAACCGCTCCGCGGCGATCCGTACCTCGAGCCGCGTGGGCGCATGGCCCGCGTCGAGCAGCACGCGACGGCCGTTCTCGGCATCCTCGAACTCGACCCACCCCGCGTCGGGCAGGTTCACTTCGCGGGGATCGTCCACGGTGACGGCGACCACCTCGTGGCGCCGTGCCAGTCGCCCCAGCGGCTCCTCCCACCCGGTGGCGCGGAAGTCGGACAGGACGACCACGATGGCGCGTTGCCGCAGCAGGCGCGTGGCGTAGCGGAGGGCCTCGCCGAGGTTGGTGCCCCGCCCGCGCACGCGGTAGGCGAGGAGGTCGCGGATCACGCGGAGCGCGTGCAGGCGCCCCTTGGCCGGCGGGATCACGTGCTCGACCTTGTCGGCGAACAGCAGGGCCCCCACCCGGTCGTCGTAGCGCGCCGCCGCGAGCGCGAGCACGGCAGCCACCTCCACGGCGAGCCCGCCCTTGGTGGCCGGGTGGCCGAACCACTGGGACCGCGAGTGGTCCACGAGGAGCAGGAGGGTGAGCTCCCGCTCTTCGTGGAACAGCTTCACGAACGGGTGCCCCATCCGTGCGGAGACGTTCCAGTCGATGGCGCGGAAATCGTCGCCGTGCTGGTACCCGCGCACCTCCGCGGCCTCGATGCCCTGCCCCCGGAACACCGAGCGGTACCCGCCGCCGAACAGCGAGTTGACGAGCGTGCGGGTCCGGAGTTCGATCCCCTTCACCTGCCTGAGGACCTCCGGCGTCACGCGCATCATGGGACGGTCACGGCCTCCAGGATCCGGCCGATCACGCGCTCGGCGTCCATGTCCTCGGCCTCCGCCTCGAACGTGAGGAGGACACGGTGCCGCAGGACGTCGTACGCCATCGCCTTGACGTCCTCCGGCACCACGTACGAGCGCCCCCGCAGGTAGGCGTGCGCGCGGGCCGCCTGCACCAAGAAGATGGATGCGCGCGGCGACGCCCCGAAGGCGATGAGCGACCGCAGCTCGGGGAGCCCGATCCCGGCGGGCTCGCGCGTGGCGCGCACCACGTCCACGATGTAATCCACCACCTTCTGATCGATGAACAGCTCGGCGATCGCCGCCCGCGCGGCGAGGATGTCGTTGGCGTCGGCCACCCGCTGGACCTCGATCGGGCGGCCCGACGCCATCCGGTCCACGATCTCGCGCTCCTCGTCACGGGTGGGATAGCCTACCCGCACCTTCAGCATGAACCGGTCGAGCTGCGCCTCGGGGAGCGGGTAGGTGCCCTCGTGCTCGATCGGGTTCTGGGTCGCGAGGACCAGGAACGGCTCGCCCAGGTAGAAGGTCTCCCCACCGATCGTGACCTGCTTCTCCTGCATCGCTTCCAGCAGGGCCGATTGCACCTTGGCCGGGGCGCGGTTGATCTCGTCGGCGAGCACGAGGTTCGCGAACAGCGGGCCCTTCTTGGGATAGAACTCCTGGGACCGCTGATCGTACACCATGGTCCCGACGACGTCGGCGGGCAGCAGGTCGGGTGTGAACTGGATGCGCGAGTAGCTGAGCCGGAGGCACTCGGCCACCGAGCGTACGGCCAGCGTCTTGGCGAGGCCCGGGACGCCCTCGAGCAGGATGTGCCCGCCCGTGAGCAGACCCACCAGCAACCGCTCCACCATGACGTCCTGGCCCACGACGCGCTTGCGGACCTGGGCGGCGATGGCGTCGGAGAGGGCCGCGTCCTGCGCGGCCGGCGTCGGTCTCGTCATGTGGTCATCGCCGCCTGGGCGGCCCGCCGCACGGCGGGCTCGCGGTCATGGGTGTAGTGTTCGACCAGGGCCCGCGCTTCGGACCCCGGGACCTGGGCGAGCGCCGTCACCGCCGCACTCCGGACGAACGGCGACCGCCGGCGCAGCATCGTGCCGGGCTGCGCGAAGCGTTTCAGCGCCTCGAGGGCTCCGGGGCCACCGAGCGTCCCGATGGCCCGGAGCACTTCGGCCAGCGTTCCCTCATCGCCCTCTTCGTCGGCGCGCCGCACGAGCACGTCGACCGCCGAGAGGTCGCCCGCCGCCGCCACGGCATGCGCCGCCGCCGCTCGCACGGCGGCACTCGCGTCCCGCAACGCGGGGACCGCCGTGCGCACGAGCGGTCGCCCGCCGGCTCGGGCGAGACCGAGGAGCGCGGCCTCGCGCACCCGCGGGTCGGAGTGCCGCACGCGGGGCGTCAGCAGGTCCCCCGTTCGCGCACCGCCGACCAGCCCGACGAACTCGGCCGCCACCGCCGCGACCTCCGGCCGGGGGTCCGCCAGGTACGGCTCGAGCGGCGCGATGGCACGCTCGCCACCGCTCCGGATGGCGGCCCGGAACGGCTCCCGCCCCTCCGGCGGCGCCGCGAGGTACGCGTCGACCATCAACCCCGCCGCCACGTCGGCCAGGAGCCCCACCGCGCGCGCGACCAGATCGCGCTCGGCGGACGGGACGTGCGGATCGGCCAGCCGCTCGATCAGCAGCGCGCCCACGCCACCATCCGCGAAGGCCGCGGCGGCGCGCGCGAGCGTCGGACCCGCCTGGCCCGGCTCCGTCTGCCGCGCCGCATCCAGCGCCACGATCGCTTCGGCCACGAGTCCGGCGTGCCGGCGCGCCACGAGCTCCGCGGCGACGGGGACGAGCGTGGCCGCGGCCGCTTCGCGCGCCGGGGCATCCCGGGCGGCCCGCAACGCCTGGATCCCC
>DASPFU010000103.1:0-10312 GCA_035620935.1 Gemmatimonadales bacterium | reverse complement strand
CGCAGCTCGCGCCCGCTCACCACGTACACCGCGATGACCGCGGCCACGGCGATCCCCACCAGGGTCGCGACGAGCACTCCGATGATCCGCAGCGCGCGCATCGCTCCTCCCTCACTCCGTCCGAACGGCGCCGAGCACCAGGCGAATGAACTCGTCGACGCTCGCCGTGTCCATCCACCGTACCACCGCGACGAGATCGTGCTCGGGATCCACCCAGATGATGTTGCCGCCAGCACCGCGGGCAAAGAAGGCCGATGCCGGTGCGCTCGGATAGAGCCGTCCCTCGGGATTGAGCCACCACATCCAGCCGTAGGTAGGCTGCACGGCGCTGCCGCTGGTGAGCAGACCGACGGCGCGTTCGCTCAGCAGCTGCCGCGCATCCCAGCGTCCCCGCCGCAGGAACAGCAGCCCGAACCGGGCGTGATCGAGCGTGCTGGCCCAGACGCCGCCGCCCCAGTGGCCGCCGCCCGAGACCGACTGGATGTCCCGACCGTCGATCGTCACCCAGCTGTTGCGGTAGCCGTGCCACTCCCACGTGTCCGAGGCGCCGACCGGCCCCATGACCTCGGCGCGCAGCACCTCGGGTAACGGGCGGCGAAAGAGATGCAGCAGGTTCAACGCCGCCCGGTTCACCCGCACGTCGTTGTATTCGTAGAAGGCGCCCGGCGCCTGGAGTGCCCGGTCACGCCCGCGCCGCCGGTCGGCGATGTCGGGCTTGTCCCACAGCGTCCCCTCCCACTCGCTCGTCTGGGTGAAGGTGTGGCGCCAGGTGATCGGCGCATTGTGCGCGCTCGTGTACCCTCCGTCGGTCACCGTCGCCGCGACCGGTTCGTCGGGATCGGGGATGAGACCCCGGTCGATCGCCAGTCCGGCGAGCGCCCCCAGGTAGCTCTTGGCCACGCTGAAAGTCATGTCCACCCGCTCCACATCGCCCCACTGCGCGACGATGTAGCCGCGGCGCACCACGACGCCCGCGGGCCCGCCCCGGTCCCGGATGGGCCCCTGCACGTCCGGGTAGGGCTCGCTCGCCACGTTGCGGCGGATCTGCTCGTGGAGGTCGCGCAGGAACGGAGTCTCGTGTGCGAGCGCGTGCGCGACCGCGGCGGCCAGCCCGCCCGAGTCCATCCCGACCGCCGACGCCGGCCGCGCGGCCCACGCTCCTCGCGGCGGGTAGTAGGGCGCCTGCTGAGCCGCGGCGGCGAGGCCCGCCGCGAACGCCACCGCGAGCAGCGAGACAGGGCGGCGTACCATCGTGTGCATGCGAGCTGGCTCCGTCGGGCGATGTGCCTAACTAGGCCGCCGGTCGGGCCGGGCGCAAGACCGTCCGGCCGGTCGCGGCCCCGGCCACGCGTGGCTATTCTCCCCGGGTGCGCGCGCCCATCCTCCCCGCCCTGGTGCTCGTCCTGGCGTGCACCCCCGACACCTCTCGGCTCGAGGCCAACCAGGAAGCGCGGCTGGTCGCGCAGGGGATCGTCCTGCGGGCCGACAACCTCGTCTTCCGCCACAGCCAGGACGTCGGACGCCGGGATGCGCGCCACCGGGACCGCCGTGCGTCGATCGTCGTCACCCGGCAGAGCGTCCTGATCCACGAGCGCGGCTACGTGGACTTCCTGATCGAGCCGACGAGCCGGCGCTGGGTCGAGGTGCACCGCGACAGCGACCGCGTGCGCATCAACGCGGGGACCGGCGGGAACACCGAGGTGTGGAGTTTCGTCCCGCCGGATGACGCCGGGCCGTGGGTCCGGGCCATCCGCGACGTGATCCGCGCGTCGGCGAGCGCCGCGAACCGCGATTCGTAGCGGACTGGCCTTCCCCTCCCACGACCGGGTAACCTTGTCGCATGGAACCCAAACGCTTCCTGTTCGTGTCTCTCTCCGGTCTCATCGGCGATATCGCGTGGCAGGTACTGAAGGAAGGTCACGACGTCCGCTACTTCATCGAGTCCGCGAAGGAGCGCGACGTGGCCGACGGCTTCGTGCCGAAGGCGGCGGACTGGGAGCGGGAGGTGGAGTGGGCGGACGTGATCGTGTTCGACGACACGCTCGGCCAGGGCGCCCGGGCTCACGCCCTGCGCGCCCGCGGCAAGGCCGTGGTCGGCGGGACCGCCTACGCCGACCGGCTCGAGGACGACCGCTCGTTCGGTCAGGAGGAGCTGCGCCAGGCCGGCGTGAACATCCTCCCGTACCGGGAGTTCGAGGACTTCGACGCCGCCATCGCGTACGTCCGGGAGAACCCGGAGCGCTACGTGATCAAGCCGAGCGGCGAAGCGCAGAACGTGAAACGCCGCCTCTTCGTGGGGGAGGAGGACGACGGCGAGGACGTGATCCGCATGCTCGAGGCCTACAAGAAGGCCTTCGCCAGCGAGATCAAGGTGTTCCAGCTGCAGCGCCGGGTGGTGGGGGTCGAGATCGCGGTGGGCGCGTTCTTCAACGGCAGGACCTTCGCCACGCCGATCAACGTCAACTTCGAGCACAAGAAGCTCTTCCCGGGCAACATCGGGCCGTCCACGGGCGAGATGGGAACGTCGATGTTCTGGACCGGCTCCAACCGGTTGTTCAACCAGACGCTGAAGAAGATGGAGCCGAAGCTCGCCCAGGAGGGGTACGTCGGCTACATCGACCTCAACTGTATCGTGAACGGGAACGGCATCTATCCGCTCGAGTTCACGTCCCGGTTCGGGTACCCGACGATCTTCATCCAGCAGGAAGGCCTGCTGACGCCGACGGGGGAGTTCCTCCACGACCTCGCCCACGGTACGCTCGACAAGTTCCGGGTGAAGAGCGGCTTCCAGATCGGAGTGCGCGTCGTGGTGCCGCCATTCCCGTTCGACGACGAGGCCACGTTCGCCGCCACGTCGAAGAACGCCGCCATCCTCTTCAAGAAGGGCGCGCCCGAAGAGGTGCACATCGAGGACGTGAAGCTCGTGAACGGCCAGTGGTTCGTGGCCGGGACGTCGGGGGTCGTGCTGGTCGTGGTGGGCCTCGGTCCCACGATGCACCAGGCACAGAGCCAGGCCTACTCGCGGATCCGCAACATCATGATCCCCGACATGTACTACCGCACGGACATCGGCGACCGCTGGTTCGACGACCACGACCGGTTGCACACCTGGGGATACCTGCGCGAGGTGTGAGCGGCGGCGCCCTCACAGCGCCGGTGTCTGGAACGTGTCACAGCGGGCGGTGTCGCCCGTGCGGAACCCTTCGCGGAACCAGCGCACGCGTTGCTCCGACGTGCCATGGGTGAACGTCTCGGGCACCACGTACCCCTGCGCCTGCCGTTGCAGCCGATCGTCGCCGATGGCGGCAGCAGCGGTCAATGCCTCTTCCAGATCGCCCTGCTCCAGCACGTTACGCACGCGTTGCGCGTGGTGGGCCCAGACGCCGGCGAAACAGTCGGCCTGGAGCTCCTGGCGTACCGATAGCGCGTTCGCCTCCTCCTGGCCGACGCGCTGGCGCGCGGCGTTCACCTCGTCGGCCACGCCGATCAGCGTCTGCACGTGGTGGCCGACCTCGTGGGCGATCACATACGCCTGGGCGAAGTCACCCGGCGCGCCGAAACGCGTCTGCATCTCCTGGTAGAACGAAAGGTCGATGTAGAGCTTCCGGTCGCCGGGGCAGTAGAACGGCCCCACGGCGGCGTCCGCAAAGCCGCAGGCCGACCGCACCGCGCCGGAGAACAGCACGAGGACCGGCAGCTCGTAGGTGCCGCCGGCCCCCTGGAACAGGGCGGTCCACGTATCCTCCGTGTCGCCGAGGACGACGCGCACGAAGTCGGCCAGTCGCTCCTCTTCCGGTGTCGGCTGATAGGGCTCGACGGTCTCGCCACCCCCCGCCGACACGCCCTGCAGCAGCAGGCGCGGGTCCACGCCGAACAGCATCGCGACCACGACGAGAATGAGGGCACCGAGCCCCCCGCCGGCGAGGCCGCGGGTCACGCGGCGGCCCCGCCGATCCTCGACGTTGTCGCTCCGACGTCCCGATTCCCATCGCATCAGTCGATCCCTCGCGTACGGCGGTCCCCGGAATCTGCCCCGGGCCGGGCTGCGCCGTCAGGGTGTAGATTGCGTGGAAATCATCACCTGAGGGAAATCATGGCCCGGTGGGGGTGGCTGACGTGGTCGGCTGTGGCACTCGCGGCGGCGCCGGCGGTGGTCGCACAGGCGTCCAGCTGGCGGCTGGTGCAGACGCAGGACGAGCTCACGGGTGCCCAGGACCGGCGCCTGATCCTGCGGGCCGAGGGCTGGGCGCCGGGAGGGGCCACACTGGTCGTCGCCTGCGGCGACCGGCTGCCCGGCGCCGCGGGCCGCACGCTCCTCCTCAATGCGGCGGAGGCCCTCTATCCCTTCGGCGGCGATGGAGCGGCATACGCCGAGGTGTCGTTCGACGGCGGCCGGACGCACGCGCGCCATTACTGGAGGACGCTCGACGGCACGGGCTCGCAGGTGGCGCTCGTCGGCGACGCGACGACCGCGCCGTTCTCCGAGGCGCTCTTCACCCGACTGCTCGGAGCCGACACGCTGGACGTGCGCTACCGCGCGCTCGGCGGCGAGCGCGCGATCCGGTTCGCCCTGCGCGGCCTGCGGGATGAGCTGCGCCATCTCCCGGCCTGTCGATGGCCGGGCCTCTCGTGACCGGAGGTGAGCCGATGATCGCCAGACCCGCGCCGTCCGAGTACGCCCCCCACTACGGCGGCTACGTCGACCGCGTCCCGGAGGGCGACGTCCTCGACCGGTTGGCGCGCCAGATCGACGAGACCCGGACGCTGCTGCGGGACCTGCCCCCCAGCCGGGCGGTGCACCGCTATGCGACGGGCAAGTGGAGCGTGGCCGAGGTCGTCGGGCACATCGCCGACGCCGAGCGCATCTTCGCCTACCGGGCACTGCGCATCGCGCGGGGGGACGCCACACCGCTCGCGGCGTTCGACGAGAACGCCTACACGCCCGCCGGGAGCTTCGACCGCCGCACGCTGACCGACCTGCTGGACGAGCTCACGGCCGTGCGCCAGGCCACCCTCGCCCTCTTCCGGGGGATGCCGGGCGAAGCGTTCGAGCGGACCGGGGTCGCGAGCGGGCGCAGCGTGAGCGTGCGTGCGCTGGCGTTCATCATCGCCGGCCACGAGCTCCATCACGTGGCGATCCTGCGGGAGCGATACGGGATCGCATGACGAGCGCGGCGTTCCGGGCGGATCGGTCCGCCTGCCGCGGCGCCGCGCTGGCGATCCTCGTGCACGTGCTGGTCGTGTACGCGGCATTCACGGTGCTGGCGCTGGTGTTCGACTTTCCGGAAGTGTTGCGCCGGCCGGCGACCGAGCGGCTGGACCTGTTCCAGCGGGTGCAGGACGTGGTACGGCCGGCGTACTGGTTTCTGACGCTGACCGGGTTCACCCAGATCGTGCTGGCCGTGTGCCTGCACCAGACGTTCCGTGACCGTGGCCGAACGCTCGCCGTGCTCGGCCTGGTGTTCGGTGTCGTCGCCGGGGCGTTGCAGGCGCTCGGCTTCGTGCGCTGGGTGGTGCTGACCCCCTATCTGGCCCGCGCACTCACGGATCCCGCCGTCCCGGACGTCACCCGCCAGGCGATCGCGCTGGTGGAGGGCTCGTTCAACCGCTACGCCGGCATGGCGGTGGGCGAGCACACGGCAACCCTCGCCCTCTGTCTCTGGACCCTGTGCGTGGCGCTCATCATGCGCCGCGATCCCCTGTTCGACCCGCGGCTCGGGGCGGCCGGGCTCGGTCTGGCACCGCTCGCACTCCTCGTGGCGCTGGAACCCGTCGGCGTCGCCCCACGCCTGCTGGGGCCGCTCGCTGGCCTCGCGTTCCCGGCGTGGGTGGTGTGGCTCGTCGTGACCGCGACGTCGCTGTGGCGCACCGATCCGGTCACCGGCGCGGGGCCGCGACTCACCTGGCGCACGGGCGTCTGGGCCGGCACCCTGTGGGTGCTGTTGACGGTGCCGGCCCTGCTCGGCTAGGCGACCAGGCCCTCGATCTCCGTGGCGGCGCGGCGCAGTGCATCGGCGACCTTGCGGCGCACGGCATCGTCCCGCGAGCGCCAGGCCGTGCGGTACGTCGCCTTCATCAGGCGCCCCACGGCCTCGTTCACCTCACCCATGGCGCCGCCCAGGGCCTGGTCCACCGCATCGCGCACCCGGTCGAAGATGTCCTCCACCACGTCACGGTGCTCGTCGAGGAACGCCCGGCCCGCGTCCGTGATGCCATAGACCTTCTTTCCTGCGACATCCTGCGCGGACACGAGGCCCTCGTCCTCGAGCCATTGCAGCGTGGGGTACACCGTCCCCGGCGACGGCGAGTAGCCTTCGAACCGCTCCTCCAGCTCTTTCATCACTTCGTATCCGTGGCGCGGCTTGTCACGCAGCAGCTTGAGGATCACGTACTTCATGTCCCCTGCCTCGAACCAGCGTCGCCGCCGTCCCCGGGGCCCGCCCCACATGAACGCGCCGCGGTGCCCGGTTCCGAAGCCGAGGCCGCTCCAGTCCCACCCGTGTCGCATGGCACCCTCCTGTCGTTGTTACGTGACGATACGTCGTAACGATATATCGTATAGTCCCTTTGCGGCAAGTGCCGAGGCAAGAGCATCCACGACAACAAGTTGCGGCAGCGCAACCGGCGCGTATCTTCAGCGCCGTCCTTCACCCGAACCTACCGACTTCGATGCGACCCCTCCTTGCCGCGCTGCTCTGCCTGCCCGCGACCGTCGCGGCCCAGGCGTTCGACTTCACCGCCCGCCCTCCATACCGGGCCGAGGTGCCCCGCCCCGCCGCGCTGCTCGGCTACGAGCCCGGGGCGTTCCACACGGACCATGCCGGCATGGAGCGGGTGGTGGACGCGATCGCGCGGGCGGCGCCCGGTCGCGTGCGGGTGTTCACCTACGGCGCGAGCGAGGAGCGCCGCGCCCTGCGCGTCGTCGCCGTGACCCATCCCGACAACGCCGCGCGGCTGGACGAGATCCGCGCCGCCATCGGCGAGCTCACCGACCCGCGGCGGACGACACCGGCCCGGGCACGGGAGATCGCGTCGCGTGAGCCGGTGATCGTGTGGCTGAACTACGCGAACGACGGGGACGAAAGCGCGGCGTTCGAAGCAGCGCTGCAGGTGCTGTGGCACTTCGCGGCGAGCGAGGACTCGATCACGCTGGCCACCCTGCGCAACGCCGTCGTGCTCATCAACCCGGCGCACAATCCCGAGAGCCACGAGCGGTTCGTCGCGTGGTACAACGCGTTCGGCACGGGGGTCGCCGAGCGCGCGGCGCTCGAGCATGATGCGCCGTGGGGGATGGAGAGCAACAACAACCACTATCAGATCGACCTGAACCGCGACGCGCTGGCGCTGACCCAGCGCGAGACCCGCGCTCTGGTCGCCGAGTTCCGGCGCTGGAACCCGCAGGTGTTCGTGGACCACCATGGACAGCTCGACCGGTACTTCTTCGCCCCGGTCGCGATCCCGGTGAACCCGATGCTGCCGCCGCACGCGCTCACGTGGCTCGAGCGCTTCGGCCGGGCCAATGGGGAGGCCTTCGACCGTCACGGATGGCCGTACTTCGTGCGCGACGTGTTCGATCTCTACTACCCGGGATACTGGGACTCATGGCCCGCCTTGAACGGGGCGACGGGGATGACCTATGAGACCGACGGCGGGGGGGGGATGGGACTGGCCTGGCGCCGTGACGATGGCACGGTCGCGACGCTGCGCGGAGCCATCGCGAAGCACTACGTCGCCTCACTGACCACCGTCGAGACAGCCGCCCGCCATCGCGAAGAGCGCCTGGGCGACTACTACGACTTCCGGGCCACCGGGATGACCGAGGCTCGGACCGCGCGCCTCAAGCGCGTGGTCCTGCCGCCGGGGGCGGATCCGCAGCGTGCCCTCGAGCTCGCGGTGGTGCTGGGATTGCACGGTATCGAAGTGCGACGCGCCGGTGAGGCCTTCACGTCGAGCGCGGCGCACGACTACACCCGACCGGAAGCCCCCGCTGCCCGGCGCACCTTCCCTGCGGGATCGCTCGTGATCGACGTGGCGCAGCCGCAGGCCCGGCTCGCCGCGACCCTGCTCGATCCGGAGCCGGCGCTCGACACGGCGTTCGCCCGCCAGGAGCTGGACAAGGCTGCCCGCAATGCGCGGCGCGGCACGCAGGGCGAGAAGGAAGGGGACGCGTTCTACGACATCACCGCGTGGGCGCTGCCCCTGCTCTACGGCGTGGAGGCGTATTGGACGGAGGATGCCCCGCCGGTGACGGGCACGCCGCTCGCGCCGGCCGACACGCTGGTGGCGGCCCCTCCACCGCAACGCGCCCGCTCGGCGTACCTGTTTCCGAACGACCGCCTCGGCGCCATCGTCCTCGCCCTGCGCCTCGCCGCCGAGGACTTCAAGCTCAACGTGGCGCGCCGGCCGCTCCGGGCCGACGGGCGCGCGTTCCCGCGGGGCACCTGGGTGCTGCTGCTGGAGCGCAACCCGCCGTCCCTGCACGGCCGCATCGCGGAGCTGGCGGCCACGCTGGGCGTCGCCGTGCACGGCGCGCAGAGCGCGTATGCCGATTCGGGGCCGGTCGGGCCCGCCTCACCCGACGTGGTGCCGGTGGCCAAGCCCCGTATCGCCGTGCTCGCGGGCGACGGCGTGTCCGAGACCGCCTACGGGGCCCTGTGGTTCCTGCTCGAACGCCGCTTCGGAATCCCGTTCACGCCGTTCCGCGCCGCAGCATTCGGCCGCCTGCGCCTGGAGGACTACAACGTCCTGGTGCTCCCGCACGGCGGCGGGCCGGCGCTGCGCGGCCTGTTGCGCGGTGACGACCTGGCGCGGCTCACGCGCTGGGTGCGCGATGGCGGCACGCTGATCGCCATGCGCGGGGCGGCGGCGGCGGTCGCCACCAAGGACGTGGGCCTGACCTCGGTGCGGCCCGTGGGCTCGACCGAGGACGAGTCCGAGCCCAAGGGACCGGCCCAGTTCAAGCCCGATTCCGCGCCGCTTCCGCCCAGCGCCCAGCCCGGGCCGCCGCTGCCATCCCCCACGGCCGGTGACGATCGCGAACCCCTCACTCTGCCCGGGATCGTGGCCCGCGCCACGCTGGATGGATCGCACTGGCTGACGTTCGGCTACGGCCAGTCTACGGTCCCGATCCCCCTGTTCACCGGGATGCTCCTGGCGCCGTCGCGCGAAGGGGAGAACCCTGTGGTGTTCGCCGGCGACGACGTCATCCTCTCCGGCTTCGCCTGGCCGAACAACAGCGAGCGACTGCTCCAGCGGAGCGTCTACGCGGCGGTCGAGGCGGTGGGGAGCGGCAAGGTGGTGCTGTTCGCGGGGGATCCGACCTTCCGCGCCACCACCCCGGTCACCTGGACCATGCTGGGCAACGCGATCCTGATGGGACCGGGGCGGTAGGCGCTCCTCTCAGCTCTCCTCGCTGCGCTCCTGCGGGGGGCGCGGGGGGCGCGCCGGCCGCGGCGTCCGCCAGCGGACCTGTTCCCGCTCGGGGACGGTCCACGTCACGGTCTGTTTCCGCTGCTTGCGCTGGATGTCCAGCTTCACCGACTCCCCCGTTTCGTACGACCGCAGGATGCGGAGCGCGTGGGACGGGGACGTCGGCTTGCGGCCGTCGATCCCGAGGATCACGTCGCCGGCGCGGAGCGGCATTCCGGAATCGGACCGCACCTTCACGACCAGCAGGCCCTCCGTCACGCCGAAGTACTCTCCGAGCTCCCGGTCCACGGACACGAACTCGATGCCGCTCCAGGGCGAGTGCATCCCACCCAGCGCGAACTCGAGGTCACCGCGCATCTCCTCCATGTCCGGCATGAGCATGCGGAAGTCCGGTGCGACCTGCACTCGGGGATTGATGCGCATGGTGAACGTGTCACCCAGGTCCTCGGCGACCAGCGTCGCCGTCCTGGTCTCGGTGCCGCGCCGGTACTCGACGCGCACCGTGTCCCCGGGCTCGAGCGCGCGCGCCAGCTCGAGGAGCTTCATCCCCGGGCCGGACTCGTCGCCCGCATCGGCCGGAGCGCCACCGAGCGCGGTCCCGTTGAACTTCGTGATGACGTCGCCCGCCTTGATCCCGGCCCGCTCCGCCGGCGTCCCCGGCGTCACGCCCTCGATGCGCGCGCCCAGCCGGTCGGTCGTCGCATTGGCATCGGTGCTCACCACGACCCCGATGCGACCACGATTCTCGTTCCACGTGTAGACGCGAACACGGTCCCGCTCGCGTGCGCGGGGTGCGTCCTCCTGCCCCACCAGCACCGCGGGCGCCGCCACGAGCAGCGCGAGCGCCGCGACCATCCCATGCCGATTCATGTCCACCTCTGCC
>DASPFU010000102.1:0-3564 GCA_035620935.1 Gemmatimonadales bacterium | reverse complement strand
CCGGCCCCTCCCATGCCGCGAACCGGTCCAGCCCGTCGCCATCCGTCGCCTGGAGCACGAAGGTACCGGGGGTGATCAGCCGCACGAGTGCCGCCGGCGCGCAGGCGCCGCGCACCACCAGCACGATCTTCTGCGTCCCGTCGAGGAACTCCGCGAGCGCGGCGGCCGTGCCGAGGTCCGCGCCTTCGACCATGACGACGAGCGGCGGGGCCGCGCGGCGCTCCCCGCGGCTCCACCGCGCGTACGGGAACGCGTCGAGCGCGGCGGCCGCCTCGTCGGCACGCCGCCCGCCCGAGCGCACCACCTCGAACGTCCGCACCGCGCCGAACGCGCGCCCGATCTCGGCCAGCGCCTGCGACACGGCCCCCCGCAGGTCGCCGCCCGAGGGTACGTTCACGACGTCGGCCGCCAGGTCGCGGGCGGAGAGCGCCGCGAGCACGCCGCAGGCCCGGTCCACGGCGGCGAGGGCCGTCGGGTCGCGGGTCTCCGCGGGATGGAACAGCGTCGCCAGCCGGCCCGCGTCCACCCGGCCCGCCGCGAACACCCCCAGCTCGGCCGCCAGGCGTCCCGCCCGGCCGTTCTCGGAGGCGCCCCGCTGGGCGGTCAGGAACGCCCGCATCTGGTCGGCGGTGGCGGCGAGCGCCGCGCGGAACGTCTCGCGCGGGGCCCGCACGGCCGCGCAGGCGAGGGCGACCCGATCGTCAGACGGCATAGATGTCGAGCTCCTCGTTGAGCAGGCGCACCTTCTCTTCCGCCGAGCGCGGCGGCGCCTGGCGCAGCTCCTCGTACACGGGCACCGCTTCGTTGCGGTAGAAGAGACCCAGGCGGACCCGGCCGTCGGGCTGGGCGAGCCGGAAGGCGGCGGCGAGGTCCGCGGGATCGTGCGTGAGGTGGTTGGGGAACAGGCGCTCCACCTGCGGGGCGCGGATGCCGTTCTCGTGCACCAGCAGCTCGACCTTCGCCGGATCGCGCACCGCATCGGCGAACAGCTGGTCGGTGTACTGGGGGCACCGCTGCAGGATCCGCACGAAGGCGAAGCCGCGGTGGTGGAAGGCGGCCCGCAGCGTCTCGGTGATGTGGTCCGGCACCCAGTCACCGGTCTGGGCCACGAACGAGACGTTGGCCACGCCGAGCGTCGTCGCGATCGGGTTCATCGCGTCGAGCCACGCCCCCCGCGGCTGGGTGTTGCTCTTCTGTCCCTTCGGGCTCGTGGGTGACGTCTGGTTCTTGGTGAGCCCGTACACGCCGTTGTCCAGCATGATGGCGACGATGTCGGGGTTGTACCGTACCGCGTGGACCCAGTGCCCCGCGCCGATCGAGCAGCAATCGCCGTCGCCCATCACCGCGAAGACGTGGAGATCGGGCCGGCGCAGCTTCACCCCGGTGGCGACCGGCAGCGCGCGGCCGTGCAACCCGTGGAACCCGTACGTCGTGAGGTAATGCGGGAAGCGGCTCGAGCACCCGATCCCCGAGACGAAGACGGTCTGCTCCGGAGCCAGCTGCTCCGCCTCGAGCAGCCGCTGCACCGCCGAGAGGACGGCGTGGTCCCCGCAACCGGAGCACCAGCGCGCGACCGGCCCCTGATAATCCTCGCGGCTCCACGAGTGCTCCTCGTCGGCCGCGACGCCCAGGAGCGAGCATCCCAGATGGACCATCGTCATGCCCCTTTCCGGACGGCGGCGCGGAGCGCGTCGGCGATCTGTCCCGGGCGCAGCGGCTCCCCGGGGACCCGAGTCCAGCAGTCCACGTCCACCAGCGTCTGTGCCCGCAGCAGCCAGGCGAGCTGGCCCCGCCGGCGGTTCTCGTCGGTGATGAACGGATCCCGCGGGTCGTCCGAGTAGTTGATCTCGACGGTCATCACGCGGCGGAACCGGCGGAAGATCTCCCGCAGCCCCGGCTCGAGCGGCGAGAGGAACCGCAGGTGGAGCGACGCGACCGACAGTCCCTCGTCCCGCAACCGATCCACGGCCTCCTCGATCGCCCCGAGGGTACTGCCCCATCCCACCACCAGCAGATCCCCGGCGTCCTCCCCGTGCACCGCCGGCGGCGTGAGGCTCTGCTGCAGCACCGCGAGCTTGCGGCTCCGCATCACGCAGCCGCGCTCGTGCACGTCGGGGCTGTAGCCGACCTTGCTGCGCTCGTCGTGCGACAGCCCCGTCGCCGTGAACATCCCCCCGGGCTGGCCGGGTATCGATCGTCGCGAGAGCCCGGTCTCCGGGTCCCAGTCGTACGGACGGAATCCTTCGGGGACCGCGCCCAGGTCGAGCGCCGGCGCCATCCAGTCCGGCGTGACCCGGGGGCGGGTGAACGGCTGGACCCCCGTGGCGAGATTCGCGTCCGACAGGACGACCACCGGGGTCCGGAACGCCTCGGCGAAACGTCGCGCGGTCGTCATCACGTGGAAGCACTCCTCCATCGTCGCCGGCGCGACCACCACCTTGGGGGCGTCGCCCGGCTCGCCGAAGAGCACCGCCAGGAGGTCCGACTGCTCGACCTTGGTGGGCAGGCCCGTGCTCGGCCCCCCGCGCTGTACGTCCACGATCACGAGCGGCGTCTCCGTCATGACCGCGAGCCCGATGAACTCGGTCTTGAGCGCGAGCCCGGGGCCGGAGGTCACCGTGAACGCCACCTTTCCGGCGTACGACGCGCCGACCGCCACGCCGATCGCCGCGATCTCATCCTCGGCCTGGTGGATGATGCCGCCGAACTTCTCGAAGATCTCGCTGAGGTGGTGCGAGGCCGACGTGGCGGGCGTGATGGGGTACATCGAGCACAGCTCGAGGCCGGCGGCGATGGCGCCCATGGCGAGCGCCTGGTTGCCGTTCATCACGACCATCGGCTCGCCCGCCGGCTGGGCCGGCACGTCGATCTCGAGGTCGAGGTGCTCGTCGGCCCACTCCCAGCCGAGGTCGAGCAGGGCGACGTTGGTCTCGTAGATCTCCTTCGATTTCTTGCGGAATTCGTGGGCGATGATCTGGCGGATGGTGTCGCGGTCCCGCCCGTAGATGCGGGCCAGCATCCCCAGCGCGAACATGTTCTTGCCGCGGCGCGGGGTGTCCACGACCGTGAGGCACCGCTCCTCCATCGGCACGGGAATGAACCGGTAGCCCCGCCCGTCCATCTCGACCATCGCCGCGGCCCACGCCGCGCGGATGTCGGCGTCGTCGTGCTCCGCCCACTTGCTCTCGATCAGGATGATGCACCCGTCGGCCAGCGCGTCGAGGCGGTGGCGGTGCAGCAGGACCTGCTCGTTGAAGGCCACGACGAGCTGCGCTTCGTCGCCCCAGTTGGTCACCCGTCCAGTGCCGAGCCGCACGCGGTTGCCCGAGGCGCTGGGCGGCGTGCGGGGCGGCGGCTGGATCTCGGCGGGGATGATCTCGACGGTCCAGGTGCCGTTGCCCATCATCGCCGAGACCCGGCCGAAGATCTGGCCGCATTTCTGGGCCCCTTCGCCGGGGTCGGACACCACTTCGACGGTGTGCTGGGACGCGCGGATGACGCGCTTCGGCGTGCGGGCCGGGGCGGCAGGCGTGAGCGTGCCGGGGATCGGAGCGGCAGTCATCG
>DASPFU010000101.1:0-10836 GCA_035620935.1 Gemmatimonadales bacterium | reverse complement strand
CCGACTTCGCGGAGGGGACCCGCCTGACGACCGGCGAGGCGTTGGCGGTGTATATCTGGGAGCGCCTGGCCGGGCGACTGCCCGCCGGCGTCCGGTTGCACGCGGTGCGCGTCCAGGAGGGGCCCCATCTCTACTCCGAGTACTTCGGCGAACCCTGATCCACCGGCGGCCGCGTCGTCGCCCGCCCCCGGCTCGCGCCGCGGGCGGATGGACGCCGCGTCGGCGGCCGTGGAGGAGGTGCCCGTGTGGCTCGAGGTGAACGGCGAGCCCGCGGTCACCTGGATGTGCACGCCCGACCAGCTCGAGGAGCTGGCCGTCGGCTGGCTCCACGGCGAGGGATACCTCGACGCGATCGACGACCTCGTCCGCCTCCGGCCCTGCGCCTCGGACCTCGGTTTCTGGGCCGACGTGCCGCCCGAACGCGTCGCGTCCGTGACCGGTCAGACGCGCCGCCGCGTGCTGGCATCGGGGTGCGGCGCGGTATCCCTGTTCCTCGCCGACCCCCACGCCACCGCGGCGGCCCCCCCGCCGGGCGAGCCACCCGCGGCCGAGTCGCTCCGCGCCCTGTTCAAGGAGCTGTTCCGCCGCGGCCAGCGGTACAACGAGACGGGCGGGATCCACGCCGCCGCGCTCGCGGACGGCGACGCGCTGCTGTTCCACGCCGAGGACATCGGCCGCCACAACGCCGTGGACAAGGTCATCGGCGCGGCCCTGCTGGCGCGGCGCCGGGTCACCGGGCTGGGCCTCCTCGTCACCGGCCGGATCTCGGCCGAGCTCGCCGCCAAGGCGGGCCGCGCGGCGCTCGGCTGGGTCGCCACGCCCAGTGTGCCGAGCACGCTGGCGCTCGCCATCGCCCGCCGCGCCGGCCTCACGCTCGTGGGACGGGCGGTGAGCGGCGCGCCGCACGTCCACCGCCCTTCCGCGACGTGACCGATGCCGACCTCGCCGCCATCCTGCGGATCGCTCGCACCATCGCGGTGGTCGGGCTGTCGCCGCACGCGCACCGCCCCAGCCACGGGGTGGCGCGCTACCTGCAGCGCGCCGGCTACCGGGTCGTGCCGGTGAATCCGGGCCACGCGACGATCCTCGGCGAGCGCAGCTATGCGTCGCTCGGTCTGGCCGCGGCGGATCACGCGATCGACGTCGTCGACGTGTTCCGCCGCAGCGAGTTCGCCGGCGCGGTCGTGGACCAGGCCCTGCCCCTCGCACCGCGGCTCATCTTCCTGCAGCTCGGGGTCACGGACGTCGCGGCCGGCGAGCGCGCGCGTGCGGCGGGCGTGCCGTTCATCCAGGACCGCTGTCTCGCGGTCGAGCACCAACGACTGGTGGCCTGATGCGCACTCCGTCTCTCCCTGGTCTCGCGGCGCTGGCCGCGGCACTCCTCACCGCCCCCGCCGCGGCCCAGGAGGCTTCGCAGCCACGGCTGATCCTGAGCATCGGCGCCGGCGCGCACACCGGCCACGGGCTGTGGAGCGTCACGGGCCCTCCGGTGGTGGGTGTCGACTCGCTGCGCATGTCGCGCTCGATAGGATCGGGGCTGATGGCAACTTTCTCCGCGACGTACTTCCCCGGCGGGCACGTCGGGTTCTACGGCGACATCACGTTTCTGGACATGGAGATGGACAACAACTGCACTCCCGCACCCTACTGCGGCGAACTCGACGGGTCGACCAGCGGCAACAGCTCGCTGCTCTTCGGAGGTGGCATCACACTGCGTGCGGCCCCCGGTGGATCCCAGAGCCCCTACGCCCGCCTGGGCGTTGGATACGCTCGGCATGCGCACGGTACCGTGGGGGTCGATGCCATCTTTCCGGGGAGCCCACCGGTTCAGTTGATCGCGGATGAGAGTCCCATGGGTGGGTCGCCAGCGCTTCTCCTGGCCGCGGGACTGAGCCAGTCGATTGGAACGGGATACCAGCTGCGGCTCGAGGTGCGCGACGACTTCTTCGCCCTGGAACGCGTCACGAGCGCCCCGAACGCGCTTGGCCAGGTCACGACGGACACCGGCTGGTATCACCACCTCTCGCTCACCATCGGGTTCGACATCGTCTTCGACCGTACGCGCGCCCGCCGGTACTAGCATGCGCGGCGCCGTGCTGGCGGGCGGGGCCGCCCGGCGGTACGGCGGCGTGCCCAAGGGCTTGCTGGAGGTGGGCGGACGCCGCATCCTCGACCGCGTCGTGGACGCCGTCCGGGAAGCCACCGGAGCGGCCCCGCTGCTCGTGGCTAACGCCACGGAGGCCGGCTCGTGGCGCCCCGACCTGGTGACCATCCCCGACACGCGGCCGGGATGCGGCAGCCTGGGCGGGATCCACACCGCGGTCACGGCGGGCGCCGGACCCGTACTGTGCGTGGCGTGGGACATGCCGTTCGTCCCGGTGCCCCTGCTGCGGGCGCTGATCGCCGGGTCCGATGGCTATGACGCCTTCCTCCCGGAGAGCGATGGCCGGCGCGGGGTGGAGCCGCTGTGCGCGGTGTACGGGCCGGCCTGCGGCGCGGCCATCGAGCGGCAGCTCGCCCGGGGCGACCTGCGCGCGATCGGGTTCCACGGGGACGTCCGGGTGGGCCGGGTACCGCTGGCGCGGGTCCGCGAGTTCGGCGATCCTGATATCATGTTCTTCAACGTGAACCAGCCGGAAGACCTGGAACGGGCGGAGGCGCTGTGGCGGCGACGCGGATAGTCTCGATCATCGGCAGGCACAACGCGGGCAAGACCACCCTGCTCGTGGCGCTCGCGACGGAGTTCGTACGCCGCAAGTTCCGGGTGATGACCCTGAAGCACGGGTCTCACCCCGCCACGCTCGACACCGAGGGGAAGGACACTTGGCGCCACTGGCAGGAGGGCAAGGCGGAGCGCGTCCTGCTGGAGGCCCCCGGCGCGCGGCTGCTGCTCGAGCGGATCCAGGCCGAGTCCGACCCGGTGACGCTGGCGCGCCGCTACCTGGACGGCGCCGACATCGTCCTGGCCGAGGGGTTCAGCTCCCACCCGCTCCCGAAGATCGAGGTCCATCGGCGGCAGTGCGGCCCACCGGTGTTCGACGCGACCCGGCCCGACGCGGCCGACTGGATCGCGATCCTGTCCGACGACTCGAGCTACCGCGCGCCCTTCCCCGTGTTCCGGTTCTCGGACACGTCGTGGCTGATGACCCTCGCCAACATGGCGTGGGACCGCGCCCAGGTCATCGGCCCCTGACGTGCTGACGCCGGCCGAGGCCGCCCGCCGGATCATCGCCGACCTGACGCCGCTCGCCCCCGTCCGCCGGCCCCTGCGCGAGGCCCTCGACCTCGTCCTGGCCGAGGACGTCACGAGTCCGATCGACGTGCCGGCGTGGGACAACTCCGCCATGGACGGTTACGCCGTGCGCGCGGCCGACGTGCGGGGTGCCACCGCCGACCGCCCCGTGGTCCTGCGCGTCACCGAGTCGGTCCCCGCGGGGTCCGTCCCCGCGCGGTCCGTGGACGCGAGGGAGGCGATCCGGATCTACACGGGCGCGCCGCTGCCCGCCGGGGCCGATTCGGTGATCCGCCAGGAGGACACCGATGGCGGTGCCGCGGCGGTCGCCGTGCGCGACGACCGCGATACCGGCAAGAACATCCGGCGGGCGGGCGAGGACATCGCCCGCGGGGCGCTGGTGCTGCCGGCGGGCACGCCGCTGGGCCCGGCCGAGCTGGGCGTGCTCGCTTCGATCGCGCACGCGATGCCCCTGGTCCATCCGGCGCCGGAGGTCGCGTTCCTCAATTCGGGCGATGAGCTCGCCGACCTCGACCGGGCATCCGACATCCTGAGCGGCCGCCGGATCGCATCGTCGAACTCCTACACCCTCCACGCGCTGATCCGCCGCACCGGCGCGGCGCCCCGGGACCTCGGGCTGGCCCGCGACACCGAGGACTCGCTGCGCGAGCACTTCGCCCGCGCTGCCGGCGCCCACCTCCTCGTCACTACCGCCGGCGTGAGCGTCGGCGAGCACGACCTGGTGCGTCGCGTCCTGGAGACGTCGGGCGGGTCCCTGCGGTTCTGGCGCGTGGCGATGCGGCCGGGGGCGCCGCTCGGCTTCGGGGTCCTCCAGAACGTTCCCTGGCTCGGCCTGCCCGGGAACCCCGTCAGCACCATGGTCACCTTCGAGTTGTTCGTCCGGCCGGCCATCCGCCGCCTCGCGGGCCACCCGCGCCCCTTCCGCCGCACCGTCCCGGTGACCCTGCGGGAGCCCGTCACGCTGGGGCCGCGCCTGCGGCACTTCCTGCGAGCCGTGGTATCCAGTCCGCGCGGGCCCGACGGCGGCCGGGACGCCGTATTGACGGGACCGCAAGGGTCCGGCATTCTCACCAGCATGACGAAGGCGAACGCCCTGCTCATCGTCCCCGCCGACCGCCCCAGCGTGGCGGCCGGTGAATCCCTCGACGCCCTGCTGCTCGACGACACCGAGCACCTCGCGGAGCCAACGTTCTGACCCTGCTCTCTCACCGCCCCCGGCTGCTGGTCGTCGGCGGGACCGCGGTGCTGACCGCCCTGGTGCACTGGGCGAACACCGTCACCGCGCCCGACGCGCGCCTCGGGCTGTTCTACCTGGTCCCCGTGCTCGTCTCGACCTGGTTCGCCGGCCTCGGCTGGGGCACGGCGTTCATGGTGACCAGCATGGTGCTGCGGCTCGCCATCGACCTCGAGCACACCGAGGCCCCGACGCTGGTGATCCTCGCCAACCAGGGCTCGTTCGCCGTGGTCGCGGGGATCATGATGGTCGCGTTCTGGCACCTGCAGCAGACCCAGCGCGAGCTGCAGGACCTGGCGATCCACGATCCCCTGACGCGGGTCCTCAACGCGCGGGCGTTCTCGGACCGGCTGACCCAGGAGCTGAACCGCAATCGCCGCTACCGGCACCCCGTGTCGCTGCTCTACCTGGACCTGGACAACTTCAAGGTGCTGAACGACTCTCGCGGGCACCAGACGGGCGACACCGTCCTGCGCCTCGTGGCCGACGCGATGCGCCTCGCCGTACGCGAGACCGACATCGTGGGACGGATGGGTGGCGACGAGTTCGCCGTGCTGATGCCCGAGACCGATGGCGCACTGGCCGACACCGTGGCCCGCCGGCTCAACGAGGGGATCAAGACGGCCTTCCCGACCGCGCCGGTCGTGAGCGCCAGCATCGGGATCGTGTCGTTCGACGACACCACCGCCACCGCCGACGACGTCCTGCGCCGGGCCGATCAGGCGATGTACGAAGCCAAGCGGTCGGGCAAGGATCAGGTCGTACACGCCAGTCTGTAGCTCGAGAAGAGCCTTGGCGTCCGGCAGCCCTGCTTGCGACCGACTCACTCACGACTGCCGATGCGCACGATCATCCTCCTCCTGACCCTGACCCGCCTCGCGAACGCGCAAGCGCCGCTGACCACCTATTCCGACGCCTTCATTCAGCGGTATGGCCGCACCGACCCCAAGGTCGACTACACCGTCACGGTACGGGACGGCGACCGCGCGGCGTACTGGGTGGAGATGACCATCGCGAACCCGCCGGACCCCGCCCGGGTGGCGATCCCGGCCTGGGCCCCGGGTTCCTACCGGCTCACGCATGGCGGGCGCAACATCGCCGACCTCACCGCCGCCACGGCGTCGGGCGAGCCCCTCGCCGTCACCCGCGTGGACGACCTCACCTGGAGCATCGCGACGGCCGGCGCGCCCCGCGTGGTGGTGCGCTATTCGACCGCCGTCCGGCACGCCGAGGAATGGGCCCGCCCCAACAACCGCTGGTTCCTGCGGGAGTCCTCGGGGCTCGTGGACGGGCCGCGCACGTTCCTGTATCTGGCGGGCCGGACGCTCGGCCCGTCGCACGTCACCTTCCGCCTCCCCGCCGAGTGGGAGATCGGCACCGGTCTCGTCCCGACCACGGACCCGTCCGTCTACTGGGCGCCGTCCTACGACGTGCTGATCGACTCCCCCGCCCTGGTCGGCCGGTTCGCGACGTTCCGCTTCACCGCGGGGGGCGTGCCTCACCGCGCCGTGGTGGACCTGAACGGCGGCCGGCCGGCGTTCGACACGCTCGCCTTCGTGGACATGCTGCGGCGCATCTCCGAGACCGGCATCGCCATCTTCGGGAGCGCGCCGTACAAGGACTACACCTACATCTACGCGGGGACCGGGGGCGGTCTCGAGCATCTCAACTCGACGACCATCGGGATCAACCTCGAGCGGATGGCCACGAACCCGCGCGCCCACCAGGGCGTCACCGCGCACGAGTTCTTCCACACCTGGAACGTGAAGCGCATCCGCCCTGCCGAGCTGGGGCCGTTCGACTACACGCGGCCGGTACGGACGCTGAACCTGTGGATCAGCGAGGGGATCACCGACTACTACACGCGGCTCATCCTGCTGCGCGCCGAGCTCGACTCTCTGCCCGGCTTCCTCCGCGGCGTGGCGTCGGCGATCGCGACGCACCGCCGCAACCCGGGCCGCCTGACCATCTCCCCGGAACGGTCGTCCTGGACGACCTGGGACGGCCCCGAGGCGAACGGCGGAGAGTCCATTTCCTACTACCTCCAGGGGGACGTGGTCGGCCTGCTGCTCGACCTGGCGATCCGCGATTCCACCGACGGCCGCGTCTCGCTGGACGACGTGATGCGCCACCTCTTCGATCACTTCGCGGGCGAGCGGGGATTCACGAGCGAGGACGCGCTCAACGCAGTGAACGCCGTGTCCGGGCGGGACTTCCACGACTTCTGGCGCCGCTACGTCAGCGGCACGGCCGAGATCCCCTGGGACGACTTCCTCCGCGCGGCGGGTTGGCGCGTCGAGTTCTCCCCGGTGCGGCTCCCCGATACCCGCCTCGCGCTCCTCGGACCGACCGGGTACGGCGGGTACCCGCGGGTGGTCGTCACTCCCGGCAGCGCGGCGGCGCGCGCGGGGATGCGCTCCGGCGACGAGATCGTCTCGTTCAACGGCCGGCCGATCGGCGCGAGCGGGGACCTGACCACGGCCACGCGTGCCCTCGCGGTCGGCGACCCGGTCCGGGTCCGCATCCTCCGGGCCGGTGCGGAGCGGGAGCTGGCGTGGACCGTCTCGGAGTACGTCGAGCGCGAGGCACGCATCACGGACCTGCCGACCGTGACCGATCGGGCCCGGCGCCTCCGCGTGGGCCTGCTGACGGGGCGCTGAAGGCGACGATGGACGTCCCCGTCCGGGATCTGGTGCTCGTCTTCACCTCGATCCTCTTCATCGTGGACCCGCTCATCGTCATCCCGACCTTCCTCGCGATGACCCAGCGGGACTCGGTCGAGATGAAACGCGCGCATGCCCGCCGCGGGGCGTGGACGGTGGCGATCACGCTCGGCCTGTTCGCCGCGGCGGGCGGGATCATCTTCACCCTGTTCGGCATCACGATCGGGGCGTTCAAGATCGCGGGCGGGATCCTGCTCGGCCTCAACGCGCTCGACATGGTCCAGGCGCGTCGCAGCCAGCAGCGCGAGACCCCTGCCGAGACCGCCGAGGGGATGGAGAAGTCCGACATCGGGATCATGCCCCTCGGCGTCCCCATGCTCGCCGGACCCGGCGCCATCTCCACCGTGATGGTGCACTCCGCCGGCGCCACCACGCTCGTCGCGACGGCGGCGCTCTATCTCTCGATCGCGCTCACGGCCTGGCTCTCCTACCTCACGCTGGCCAGCGCCACGCGGGTCGAGCACCGGCTCGGCCAGACGGGGATGCGCATCCTCACCCGGCTGATGGGCCTGGTGCTGTGCGCCATCGCCGTCCAGTTCGTCGTCGACGGCATCCGCCTCACGGGACTCGTGGGGCCGTCCTGATCCGCCGCGCGGCCTGCCTCGCCGCCCTCGCGGCGGCCCCCGTCGCCGCCCAGCACGCCGCTCCCGGCGCCACCATCGCGGGCCAGCTCGTCCCGGCGCTGACGCACGTGGACCCCATTCCCGGCGGGGACGCCCTCACGGAGCTGCGGGTGGTCCAGCCGCTGCTGATGCTGCGGGCGGCGCGGGGGCCATGGCGCCTGCAGGCCACGCTCGACGGCGAGGGCTGGTCGATGCCCGGCGGGGAGCTCGCCCCTGGCGTGTGGGGCGAAGGGTTCGTCGACCGGCGGCACCCGCACACCTACGTGCACGAGCTGATGCTCACCGGCGCCGACCTGCTGGGCGCGCACGATGGGGCGGCGCACGTGTCGCTCTCTGCGGGCAAGGGGTTCGCGCCGTTCGGGACCGACGACCCCATGTCGCGTCCCCCCCTGCGCTACCCCGTCAACCACCACCCCGCGCAGATCCTCGAGCGCGCCGTCACGATCGCCGGCGTCGGCACCGGGCCCGTCCTGCTCGAAGCGGCGGTCTTCAACGGCGATGAGCCGGAGCACCCGTCGCAGTGGCCGTCGTGGAGCCGATTCGGGGACTCGTGGTCCGCGCGCCTGACCGTCGCCCCGATGCGCCACCTCGAGCTGCAGGCCTCGGTCGCCGAGGTGCATTCGCCCGAGCACCGTCCCGGCGCGGGGCCCGACCAGGACAAATGGAGCGCCTCGGCCCGGTGGGAACGGCCGGGACCGGACCGCCGCACCTACCTGCTGCTCGAGTGGGCGCACACCGTCGATGCCGACGGGTTCTTCGATTTCACCAGCGTGCTGGCCGAGGCGGAGCTGCGCCGCGGGCCCCACCGCGCGTACGCCCGGCTCGAGCGGACGGAGCGCCCCGAGGAGGAGCGGCTCGCCGACCCGTTCCGGTCCCTCCGGCCCCATCTCGACGACGCCATCGTGGGCATCACCCGGTGGAGCGTCGTCACGGCCGGGTACGGCCTGCGACTGCCGCTCGGCACACTCGGGGTCGTGGCCGAGCCGCTGGGCGAGGTGTCCGCCGGCTCCGTCGTAGAAACCACCGGGTCGATCTTCGATCCGGTCGCGTTCTACGGCCGGGACACGTTCTGGGCGCTCACGCTCGCCATCCGGCTGTCCCGCGGCCTGGAGGGGCACCGGATGGGTCGCTACGGGGTATTCCCCCGGACCGGACCGGCGGATGCCCGGCACGGACACTGACCATCGTCCCCCGGAGCGCACGGTGCACCGCTGCCTGCCCATCCTGGCCCTGATCGTCCTCGCCTGCGGCGAGGACCCGGTGGCGCCCACCGGTCTGGTCGTGACGCTGAGCACCGGCGACGCGCAGACCGACACCGTCGGGCAGCCGCTCGCGCCGTACGCAGTGCGCGTCACCGACACGAGCGGCGTCCCGATCGCGGGCGTCGTGGCGACGTGGGCGGTGACGGCGGGTGGTGGCAGCATCACGGCGGCCTCGACCACCGACGCGTCGGGCATCGCGACGGCGGTCCACACGCTGGGGACGACGGCCGGTGCCCACGCCGCCCGCGCGACCGTCGGCGGCGCGGCCGGCTCGCCCGTCGTCTTCAGCGCCACCGCCGTCGCGGACGCTCCGGCGACCCTCGCGAAGGTGGCGGGTGACGCGCAGACCGGTACCGCCGGTCAGCAGCTGGCCGCCACCTACGTGGTCCGGGTCCGCGACCAGTTCGCCAATCCGGTGGCCGGCGCCACCGTGCAGTGGACCGCAGCCGCGGGAACGCTGACCGCCCCCACCACCGCGACCGGGTCACTGGGGACGGCGGAGAACCGCCACACGCTCGGTGGGGCGCCCGGGCCCCAGGAGGTCACCGCGACCGTCACCGGGCTGCCGCCGGTCACCTTCACGGCGACGGCGACGCTCGCGCCGACGCTCGTGGCGACGGTCCCCGTGCCGTCGAACTACGGCCTGCACGACACGTTCGTGCGCGACGGCCTCGCGTTCCTCAGCGCCTGGAACACCGGCGTGCGGATCTACGACGTCGGGAACGGCATCGCGGGCGGGTCAGCGGCGACGCCGCAGCTCGTGGGAACGGCGGTCACCTCCGCCAGCCCGCTCTCCGCGGGCAGCCTCAACGCCCACAACGCCTGGTGGTTCCACAACCCGAACACCGGCGAGAAGAAGTACCTGTTCGTGGGTCAGGAGGGCCCCGGCTCGGTGGGCAGCAGCTCCTCGGGCGACATCCACGTGGTGGACGTGTCCGACCTCGCGAGCCCCGTCGAGGTCGCGTACTACCACCTCGACGGCGCCGGTGCGCACAACTTCTGGATGGACGAGCAGGCGGAGGTGCTGTACGCCGCGTACTACAACGGCGGCGTGGTGGCGCTCGACGTCTCCGGCACGCTCACGGGGAACCTCGCGAGCCGCCTGCTCGCGCGCATCCAGCCCGGCGGCAGCGCGAACACGTACACCTGGGGCGTCCAGCACGCGGGCGGGTCGGTGTACGCGGTGGACATGGAATCCGGCTTCTGGCAGCTCACCTTCACGGGCAGCGCGTTCACCGTGGCCGGCGGCGGCAACAACGTCCCGGAACGCTGGGGCTCGGACCTGTGGGTTCACGGCACGCACGCCTACACCGGCACCTGGGGCGGGATCTCGCGCAACGGCAACGCCGGGAACGCCGTCAAGATCTGGCGGCTCGGCGCGGGGGGCGCGCCGACCCTGGTGGACTCCCTGGTCATCGCGAACATCTCGACCGTGAGCGATGTCGAGGTGAGCGCCGACGGCAAGCTGCTGGTCTTCAGCGCGGAGGGCGGCCTCAACGCCGGCGTGTACGTCTACTCGCTCGCCGACCCCGAGCAGCCGGTGCTGCTCGGCAGTTATGCGGTGGGCACGGGCGTGCATACCGCGTCGCTCGCTGACATCGGGGGGAAGCGCTACGTGTTCGCGGCGAAGAACCCGGGCAGCCCGGCCCTCCTGATCCTCGACATCACGGCGTTCGCGAACTGAGGTCGCGCTCGTCGGCGAGCGCCGCGTACAGGCAGAGGTCGCGCCACTCGCCGGCGG
>DASPFU010000100.1:0-5521 GCA_035620935.1 Gemmatimonadales bacterium | reverse complement strand
CCAGTAGGTCCTTCGCGCGGGCCACGACGTTGTCCACCGTGAGCCCGAACTCCTGGTAGATCCGCTGGTAGGGCGCCGAGGCGCCGAAGCGCTCGATGCCGATCACCGTGCCCCGATCCCCCACCCAGCGCACCCACGGCGCCGGCGAGCCGGCCTCGACGGCGACCCGCGGCGTGACGGCCGGCGGAAGGACGGCGTCGCGGTACGCCGCCGGCTGGCGGAGGAACAGCTCGAGCGACGGCATCGAGACCGCCCGCGCCCGGACGCCATCGGCCCGCAACCGCTCGTACGCCCCGAGCACCAGCTCCACCTCCGACCCGCTACCGATGAGGATCACGGCCGGAACGCCGTCGGCGGCATCCGCGAGCACGTAGCCGCCCCGGTGCAGGCCGTCGGCAGGCGCGTAGACGGTGCGGTCCACGACCGGCACCTTCTGGCGCGTGAGCACCAGCGCCATCGGGCCCCCGGTGTGGCGGATCGCGGCGCGCCATGCTTCGGCGACCTCGGTCGCGTCACTCGGCCGGATCACCGTCATGTTGGGGATCGCCCGCAGCGCCGCCAGGTGCTCGATCGGCTGGTGCGTGGGTCCATCCTCCCCCAGGCCGATCGAGTCGTGGGTGAACACGTAGATCGGCCGCAGGTGCGAGAGCGCGGCCACGCGCAGCGCCGGGCGCAGGTAGTCGGAGAAGACGAGGAACGTCCCACCGTACGGGATGAAGCCCTGGTGCAGGGCGAGCCCGTTCAGGATCGCGCCCATGGCGTGCTCGCGCACGCCGAAGTGGAAGTTGCGGCCGTCGCGATGCGTCGCGTCGAACGCCGACGCGCCCTTGACGTCGGTGTTATTCGACCCCGTGAGGTCGGCCGACCCGCCGATCAGCTCGGGGAGGCGCGGCGCGATCGCGTTGAGGACCTTGCCGGACGCCGCGCGGGTCGCCTGGGCGTCGTGGGGACCGAAGACCGGGATCCCGGCGTCCCAGCCATCGGGCAGCACGCCGGTGAGCCGGCGCTCGAGTTCCGCCGCGAGCGCGGGGTGCGCCGCGCGGTAGCCCGCGAGCCGGGTGCGCCAGTCGGCTTCGAGTGCCGCGCCGCGCTCGCGCGCCGTGCGCCAGTGCGCCAGTGCGTCAGGTGGCACGTGGAACGGCTCGAGCGTCGGCCACCCCAGGGTGCGCTTGGTGGCGGCGACTTCGTCCGCGCCGAGCGGCGCGCCGTGCGCGTCGGCCGTATCCTGTTTGTGCGGACTGCCGAACCCGATGTGCGAGCGGACGATGATCAGCGAGGGCCGGGCCGCCTCGCGCCGCGCGGCGGCGATCGCCGCTTCCAGCGCCGCCAGGTCGTTCGCGTCGTCCACGCGCTGCACGTGCCACCGGTACGCCTCGAAGCGGCGCGCCGGGTCGTCGCTCAGCGCCAGGTCGGTCGAGCCGTCGATGGTGATGCGATTGTCGTCGTAGAACCCGATCAGGCGCCCGAGTCGCAGGTGCCCCGCGAGCGAGCACGCCTCGTGGGAGATCCCTTCCATCAGGTCGCCGTCGGAGGCGAGGAACCAGGTGTGGTGCCCGACGACCTCGTGGCCCGGGCGGTTGAACAGGGCCGCGAGCTGCGCCTCGGCGATCGCCATGCCGACCGCGTTCCCGATGCCCTGGCCCAGGGGTCCGGTGGTCGCCTCGACGCCCGGCGTGAGGCCCACCTCGGGGTGGCCCGGCGTCCGGCTGCCCCACTGGCGGAACTGCCGCAGATCGTCGAGCGACACGTCGTAGCCGGTGAGGTGGAGCAGGGAGTACAGCAGCATCGACGCGTGGCCACACGACAGCACGAAGCGGTCGCGGTCGGGCCACTGGGGGTTCGCGGGATTGTGGCGCAGGTGCCGCAGCCACAGCACGTAGCCCAGCGGCGCGAGCGCCATCGGCGTGCCGGGATGCCCGGACTCCGCCTGCTGCACGGCGTCCATCGCCAGCGTGCGCACCGTGTTGATACAGAGGAGATCGAGCGCGCTGTCCGCCGCGAGGACCGCGCCGGTCACTGGAGACCCGACCGGGCGGCGTGCCAGAGCTTGGTGAGGCGGTCGAAACCGGCCACGAGGAGGTCGACCTGCTGCGGGCTGGGCGTGGCCCGCGCGGCGATGAGCAGATCTTCCACGATGCGGCCCATCTCCCGGCGGCCCTGTCGCTTCGCCTCCACGGCGATCTGCTCCAGGAGGACGACGATGCGCTGGCGCGCCTCGACGTCGGCGGGCACTTGCCACAGGTACCCGGCGGCGTCCTTGCCGTCGGCGCAGAGCCGGCCGAGGGTGTCCATCACGGGCTGGTGCGGGGACCGGGCGTCCATGTCGGGGTAGTAATCTAAACCCGCGGCCGTCCCCTTGCCGCCGTCGCGCGAAACCCCCTACGTTGGCAGTCCTATGCACTCATTCCTGCTCCTGCTGCAGACGATCCTCCCCGCCGACTCGGGTGAGGTGCGCCTGCGCAACATCCGCCAGCTGACCTTCGGCGGCCAGAATGCCGAGGCGTACTTCTCCGCCGACGGCCGCCAGCTGATCCTGCAGCGCCAGGAGTCCGACTCCGGGTGCGACCAGCAGTTCGTGATCAACGTGGACGGCACCGGCCTGCGGCGGGTGTCGAGCGGCCGCGGACGCACCACCTGCGGCTATTTCTACGCGCACGACCGGCGAATCCTCTATGCGTCCACCGAGCACCTCGGTCCGGCGTGTCCCCCGGTGCCCAGCCGCTCGCAGGGCTACGTGTGGGCGCTGTACGACTACGATCTCTACACGTCGAACCCGGACGGCTCCGACCTGCGCCGGCTCACGACGAACCCGCTGTATGACGCCGAAGCGACGCTCTCGCCCGACGGCCAGACGATCGTGTTCACCTCGCTGCGCGACGGCGACGTCGACCTCTACAGCATGCACGTGGACGGCTCCAACCTCCGCCGCCTCACCGACGAACTGGGATACGACGGCGGTGCGTTCTTCTCGCACGACGGGCGCCGCATCGTGTGGCGCCGGTCGGTGCTCGCCGCGGCGCGCGACTCCAGCGACTACCGCGCCCTCCTCGCCCAGAACCTGGTGCGCCCGTCGCGCATGGAGGTCTGGGTGATGGACGCCGACGGGTCGAACAAGCGGCAGGTTACCAACCTCGGCGGGGCCAACTTCGCGCCGTTCTTCACGCCCGACGACCGGCGCATCATCTTCGCGTCGAACCACACCAACCCCCGCGGCCGCAATTTTGATCTCTACCTGATCCACGTGGACGGCACCGGCCTCGAGCAGGTGACGACCGACGCCGACTTCGACGGGTTCCCGATGTTCTCCCCCGACGGGCTGCACCTCGTGTTCGCGTCGAACCGCAACGGGAGCGTGCCCGGAGAGACCAACATCTTCATCGCGGACTGGGTCGACCGTCCGTGAGCGGGGGGTGGTGGGCCGGGGTCAAGCGCGAGACCATGAGCTGGGTCCGGGCCGGCGGCATCGCCCTCGCGATCTGGCTCGTGCTGCGGGCCTACCTGGTCGAAGCGTTCCGCATTCCCTCGCCCAGCATGGAGAACACCCTGCTGGTCGGCGACTTCCTCTTCGTGAACAAGGTCGCCTTCGGGGGCGAGTTCCAGATCCCCTTCACCGGGCTGCGCTTCGGCCGCCTGCCGGGCTATGCGGTGGCGCGCCGTGACCAGGTGGTCGTCTTCCGCTCCGTCGAGGATTCGACGCCCAACCTCAATATCGTGAAGCGCATCATCGGTGAAGGCAGCGACACCCTGCAGATGATCGCGGACACGGTGTACCGCAACGGCCGCCCGCTCGCGGAGCCCTACGCGTTGCACCTGGCGTCCGGGCTCGGGCCGGACGACCCCATCCGCCTGCGGCAGATCCGCGAGGTGCACCTGCCGCAGTACGTCGGGCCCGACCCGTCCACCTATCACCCGACGACGCACGACTGGGGCCCCCTGGTCATCCCCGCCGACCACTACTGGGTGATGGGGGACAACCGCGACGAGTCCTACGACAGCCGGTTTTGGGGATTCCTCCCGCGCGCCCACGTCGTCGGCCGGCCGCTGTTCATCTATATGAGCGTGGATACGCGGCCTTTCCGCATCCGCTGGAACCGTCTCTTCCGGCGCCCCATCTAGGCGACCGCACGCCCCGCTCCGGCGCGTGGCGGCCGGCGATCGCGGCGGGCGCCGTGCTGGCGCTGGCGACCGCCGGCGCGGCGCAGCAGCGGGACACGATCCCCCCGGTCACGCTCGCGCCCGTGACGGTCTCGGTCACCCGTGGCGAGCTGCCGCCGGACTCCCTGCCGTACTCGATCACGAGCGTTCCCGCGGCCCGCATCGGCCGGGCGCGCCCCACCTGGGGGGCCGACGAAGCGCTGGGGACCGTGCCGGGCGTGTTCGTCGCCAATCGCTACAACTTCTCGCTCGATCAGCGGATCTCGATTCGCGGGTTCGGCAGCCGGTCCGCGTTCGCGGTCCGCGGCGTGAAGGTGCTGATCGACGGGGTGCCGCAGACCCTCCCCGACGGGCAGGGCCAGCTCACCAATCTCGACCTCGCGACGGTGGAGCGCATCGACGTCATCCGCGGGGCGGCGTCGGCGCTCTACGGCAACGCCGCCGGCGGCGTGATCAGCATCACGACCGGCGTGCCCGCGCCGGCGCGCTGGACCCAGGACCTGCGGGTCACGGCGGGCACGTTCGCGCGTGATCACGGACGGACCTGGCACAAGTGGCAGGCGGGGACGGCCTTCCGGGTCGGTGCCGGGGCGGCGCGGGTGACGGCCTCCCGGCTGGTCTACGCCGGGGAGCGCGACTACAGCGCCGCCGACCTGCGCGCCGTCGCGGGCCGGGCGGTGTTCCCGGTGGGCACCAGGTGGACGGTCACGCTCGCGGCCGACCTCGGCGACCAGCCGAAGGCAGAGAACCCCGGGGCGCTCACGCAGGCCGAGCTGGACGCCAATCGCGACTCGGCAGCTGCGTTCAACGTCGCGCAGCAGGCGGGGAAGGACGTGACCCAGGCCCAGGGCGCGCTCAGCGTACGCCATCGTCTTTCCGGTGGCGGCGAAGTCGCCGTGACGGCGTTCGGCCTGTCGCGCGACCTCGTGAACCCCCAGACGTTCGCCTGGATCACGATCGACCGCGTCGCCTGGGGCGCGCGCGCCGTCGTGACGCGCCCGTTCGGCCGCGCCGGGCGCCATCACGTCACCGTGGGCCTCGACTACCAGGAGCAGCGCGACGACCGACGCAACCTCGGCAACACCGGGGGCGAGCCCGACACCACCCGTTTGCTCGATCAACTGGAGCGCGTCACCGAGATCGGCCCGTTCGCGCAGGGTACGGTCGCGCTGGGCGCGGGCGTGGCGCTGACCGCGGGCGCGCGGATCGATGCCGTGCGGTTCCGGGCCGCCGACCACCTGGTCACCGCGGCCAACCCGGACGACTCCGGGGAGCGGACCCTGTCCGCTGCCAGCGGCTCGCTCGGCGTCACCTGGACGCCGCCCGGGCGGCTGGTGCTGTATGCCAACGTCGGCTCGTCGTTCGA
>DASPFU010000099.1:0-10003 GCA_035620935.1 Gemmatimonadales bacterium | reverse complement strand
CGGGTGGAGCAGCTGGTGGACTTCATCGTGCAGCGGGTGCTGGACCATTTGCGGCTCGATATCGACGTCGCGCCGCGCTGGGGGGGATGATGCGTCGCCACGACGGCACGACGGCACGTCGCCACGATGATCGCACCCGGGCGCTCGTGCGACGTGGCGACGTGGCGTCGTAACGCCGCACCCCCGTGCGTCTCGGCATCATCTCGGATACGCACGGCCTGCTCCGCCCCGGGGTCTTCGACGTCTTCGCCGGGGTGGACCACATCCTCCACGGCGGCGATATCGGCGGCCCTGGGATTCTCGCCGACCTCGAGGCCCTGGCGCCGGTGACGGCCGTCTACGGCAACACGGATAGCCTCGAGTTGCGCCAGCGCCTGCCGCGGGTGGCGCGGGTCCGGCTCGAGGGCTTCGACATCGTGGTGACGCACGGCGACCAGCTCGGCAGTCCCACGGCGGCGCGCCTCGTCGCCGAGTTCCCCGAGGGCGAGATCATCGTGTACGGCCACACCCACCGACCCGCGCTCGAGCTGGTGGATCGCACGATCACGGTGATGAACCCCGGCGCGGCGGGACCGGCACGGTTCGATCTGAAACCGTCGGTGGGGATCATGGAACTCGAGCCGGGGATCCCGCCGCGGGCGAGGATCGTGAGTCTCTGACGCCACGACGGCACGTCGCCAAGACGTCAGGACGCCACGTTGTACGAGGGCCCGCGTGGTGTCATCGTGGCGACGTGGCGACGTGGCGACGTGGCGACGTGGCGACGTGCCGTCGTGGCGTCGCACTTGCCCACGTGGCGCCTCTCCCCTTACTTTGCTCCCCATGCTGATCCTCCAGACCATCACCTCGGCGACCCGCTATCGGCGGAGCGCGTCCGGCTTTGTGCGCCGCACGCCGCCACTGGCGGGGTTCGATGGGCGTATTGCGCCCGTCGCCGCCGACACGTTGGGAGGACACGCACCCTAGAAGTCCTGGATATCCGCACGTGATCCGGCCTTCCGGGTGCTCAAGGGACCCGGGAGGCTTTTCGTTCTATGACCACCACGCCGCAGCACCTCGACGAGCAGATCATCACCCGCTACGCGAACCAGCCCGCGCGGCTTCCCGCGGAGCTGCGGGAGCGGTTCGCGGGCGACGGCACCCGCGCGCCGATCGTGCTCTACGCCCTGGCGGACCTCGACGAGCACCTGCGGCTCGCGGAGACGTGGGTGCTCCTCGCGCCGTGGGACCTGACGGTGGCGCGGCAGGCGCCGGACGGCCGCTGGGACGTCCGGTCCGTAGCCCGTGACCGCATCACGGCGGTGCGCGAGGCGCCGAGCCTCTCGGCCACGACGCTCACCCTGCTCGGCGCGGCGGGCGATCCGCCGCTCGCGGTGCTGCGCTACACCCACCGCCAGCGGCGCGGCTTCGAGAACCTGCGGTTCGTCCTCGAGGAGCAGCTGGCGGGCCGCGACGTGCCCGCGGGCGACGCCGACCGCGAGTACGCGGCGGCGGTGGCGCGACCGGTGCGCGACACGCAGGCGCTGGTCGCCGGACGCCGGGCCGCGGCGCTGCGCCGCCTGCTGGGCTACCTGCGGCCCTACCGGCGCCAGCTGACGCTGGGCCTGGGTGCGGCCGCCGCGATCACCCTGGTGAGCCTGGCACCGCCGTACCTCGCGGGCTACCTGCTGGACCGGGTGATCCGGCCGGCGCAGGCAGGTACGCTGTCACTCGGGCGCGCCAGCGTCGCCGCCTGGCTGGCCGTGGCGGCCATGGCGGTCGTGTACCTGATCCGCCAGGCGGCGGCCGTGGTCCGGCTGCGCCTGATGTCCGTGCTCGGGGAGTGGGTGGCGCGGGACCTCCGCGCCGAGCTGTACGCGCACCTGCAGCGCCTGTCGCTCGCGTTCTACTCGCGCAAGAAGACCGGCAGCCTGATCACGCGGGTCACCGCCGACACCGACCGGCTGTGGGAGTTCCTCGCGTTCGGCGTGGTGGACGTGTCGCTGTCGCTCGTGATGCTGGCCGGGCTTGGCGCCGTGCTGCTCTCGCTCGACTGGCGCCTCGGCCTCGTGATGGTACTGCCGGTGCCGGCGTTCTGCTGGGTGATCTTCCGGCACGGCGAGGGCATCAACCCGCTGTTCCTGCGGGGGTGGCGCAAGTGGTCCCGCGTCACCGATGTGCTCTCGGACACGATCCCCGGCATCCGCGTCGTGCGGGCGTTCAACCAGGAGGCGCGGGAGGTGCGGCGGTTCGCCGAGCGGAACGCGGACGTGACTGAGGAGTTCAACCGCATCCACCGGCTGTGGACCACGTTCTGGCCGCTGCTGATGCTCGGGGTGCACGCCACGACGGTCGTGGTGTGGGCCCTCGCGGTGCCGCGGCTGCTGGGCGGCGAGCCGGCGCTCTCGACGGGGACGTTCGTGTCATTCCTGCTGTACACCACGATGTTCGTGGGCCCGATCGAGATCATCGGGCAGATGGCCCGGACGATGAACCGCGCCACGACGTCGGCGCACCGGGTGTTCGAGGTGCTGGACACGGAGCCGGACGTGCGCGAGGTACCCGACCCGGTGCGGCTGTCGCCGGTGCGGGGGCAGGTGACGTTCGAGAACGTGGCGTTCGGCTACGACGGTGTCCGGCAGGTGATCCGCGGGGTGAGTTTCGACGTGGCGCCGGGGGAGCTGATCGGGCTGGTGGGCCCGTCGGGCGGCGGCAAGTCCACGATCGTGAGTCTCGTCGCGCGCTTCTACGACGTGACGGGGGGGGCCATCCGGATCGACGGGGTGGACGTGCGGCGGCTCGAGATCGGGCACTTCCGCCGGCAGGTGGGGATGGTGCTCCAGGACCCGTACCTGTTCCACGGGTCGGTGCTGGAGAACATCCGCTACGGCCATCCCGAGGCCGGGCTCGACGCCGTGGTCGCGGCGGCACGCGCGGCCAACGCGCACGAGTTCGTGTGCAAGCTCGAGCACGGCTACGACACGGTCGTAGGCGAGCGGGGCCACACGCTGTCGGGCGGTGAGCGACAACGCGTGTCGATCGCCCGGGCGATCCTGCACGATCCGCGGATCCTGGTGCTCGACGAGGCCACGAGCAGCGTCGACACGGAGACCGAGCGCGAGATTCAGGAGGCGCTCGAGCGCCTGATCGCCGGACGCACCGTCTTCGCGATCGCGCACCGGCTCTCGACCCTGCGCCGCGCGTCACGGCTGTTCGTGATCGAGGACGGGCGGCTGGTCGAGTCCGGCACGCATCACGAGCTGTTGCAGCGGCCCCGTGGCCGCTACCGGCGCCTGTACGAGCTGCAGCTGCAGCTGGCGTAGCACTCAACGCGGAAGGAAGGAGGTTTCACCATGGATGCGACGCTCGCGGGACGGCGCCTCGTCGAGGCGGTGACCGGGCGGCCCGACGCGCTCATCGTGGAGCACCGGCCGGACGGGCGGCTCTGGGCCATGCGGGCGGGGGAGGCCCGGCCCGTGGTGGTGCGCCGCTGCTTTCCGTGGTCCGAGCCGGGGCGGTACCTGTCCCTGCGCGACGAGGACGACCGGGAGTTCGCGCTGGTGCGGGACCCCGTCGAGCTGGACGCCGGCTCACGCGCGGCGCTCGGCGCGGCGGTCGTCGCAGCGGGGTTCGTGTTCGCCGTGACGCGCGTGCTGGCGCTCGAGGAGGAAGTCGAGCTGCGGGATTGGCGGGTGGAGACGCGGCAGGGGCCCCGGTCGTTCCAGACCCGGCTCGACGACTGGCCCCGGACCATGCCGGGCGGGGGCCTCCTGATCCGCGACGTGGCCGGCGACCTGTACCACATCGCCGACCCGGCCCGGCTCGATCAGCGGAGCCGGGAGCTGTTGTGGGCGTTCATCGACTGAATGTGGAATGCGGAATGGGGAGTGCGGAATCGACGATCGCGCGTCGACTCCGCATTCCGCATTCCCCAGTCCGCACTTCGCGTCAGCGCTTGATGGAATCCACCGGCAGCATCGTCACCGTCCCGAGCCCGGCAAGCGGCCGGTCGAACGCGGCCGGCTTGCCGACGACCACCATCACCAGGGAGTCCGGCTTGAGGTAGCGCTCCGAGGCCTGGCGCACCGCCTCCGGGGTGACCGCCTGGATGCCCCGCAGGTACACGTCGAACCAGTCGGCCGGCAGGCCGTCCACCGCGTAGGCCAGTTGCTGGCCGACGATCTGCGACGCGCTCTGGAACCGGAACACGAACGAGTTGACCTCGTTGTCCCGGGCGAGCTGGACGTCGCGGGCGGTAGGCGGGTCGGTCCGCATCGAGCGGATCACGTCGCGCATCAGCGTCAGCCCCGCGACGGTCTTCTCGGCGCGGATCTGGGCCCCGGCGAAGAACACCGCGTCCCGGTCCACTTCGGCGCCCCAGCTCGAGAACGCCGAGTAGGCGAAGCCGGAATCGCTGCGCACCCGCTGCAGCATCCGCGACGTGAAGCCGCTGCCCCCGAGCAGGAAGTCGGCTACCTGCGAGGCGAAGTACTCCGATGAGTCGGCGATGCGCACCGGCACCGGATGGCCCATCCGGATGTTCGTCTGGTTCACGTCCTTCTCGACCAGGACGATCCGCGGCCCCGTGGCGTAGCGCACCGGGGGCAGCTCGCGCAGGCCCGGCTTGCAGGCGGGCCATCCGCGGAACAGCGCCTCGAGCTTGCGCACCAGGTCGCGCTCCTGGAAGTCGCCCGACACGCCGATCAGCAGGTGCTGCGGGCAGAACAACCGCTCCTGCACCCAGCGGAACCGCTCGGGGGTGAACCCCGCCAGCTCGTCGGGCGTCACGAGGCTGCGGCCGAGGGGGTGGTCCCCGAGCACGACCTGACTCCACGCGCGGCCCAGCACCGATCCCGGCTGGTCGTTGCGACGCCGCCAGCTCTCCTGCTGCTGGCCGACGGTGACGCGGATGCGGCTGGTGTCGTTGCGCGGAGTGCGCAGCACCTCGAACGCGAGATCGAGCATCTGGTCGCGGTAACGCGCCAGGCCCGACACGCCCGCGGTGCTCTGCTCGTGATCGGTCGAGATGAACAGGTTGATCGCGTAGAACTCGAGCAGCTTGTCCACCGAGTCGGGGGTGAGCCGTGTCGTGCCCCCGGTGCGGAGCATCCCGTCGGCCTGCCAGGCGACGCCCCACAGCGAGTCGGGCACGTTGGCCACGCCACGGCGCGAGACGATCTGCACGGCGAGCGTGGGGAGCGCGTGGTCTTCGAGCAGGTACACCGGCACGCCGTTCGACAGCGTGAGGCGTTTCGGGGTCGGCGGATTGAAGCGCAGGGCCGGGTAGCGGAGCGACTGCACCTCGGAGCGCACGTCCTGCGCGGCCAGGGCCGGCGCGACGCCCGCTGCGGCGAGCGCCGCGATCGCGTTGATCATCAGGGAGCGGCGCATCAGCGGGTCCCTCCCTCGGTCGGCCCGGGCGCGGCGGCTGCCGGCCGCACCAGCGTGGCCACGGTCCGATTGGTGGCGGAGAAGTAGGTCCGGGCGACGCGCTGGACGTCCTGCGCCGTGACCGCCGCGAGCGCGGCCTGGTCGCGGAAGGTCTGACGCCAGTCGCCCCACAGGGCCTCGCTCGACGACAGCTGGAACGCGAGGCCGAAGGAGGACTGCAGTCGCTGGATCCCCGAGGCGTCGATCTGGTTGCGGACCCGCTGCAGCTCCTCGGCCGTGGGCGGCTCGCGCTGGATGCGCTCGAGCTCCTCGTAAACGGCCGTTTCGATGTCGGCCGTGGTCCGCGGGGCGATCGGCACGCCCTGGAACGCGAACAGCCGCGGATAGAGGCCCCCCGGCGGCTGGAAGCTCGAGATCTGGGCGGCGACGCGGTCGCGCACCACCAGACGCTGGAACAGGCGCGAGGTGCGGCCGCCGGTGAGCAGCTGCGACAGCACGCTGAGCGACGGGGTGTCCGGGTGCCGCACGTTGGGGATGTGATACCCGATCATCACCAGCGGGTTGGCGTCGAACTCGACCAGGATGCGGCGCTCGCCGCGCTGCGGCGGCTCCTGCGTCACCACGGGGCGATGCGGCTCACCCGCGGGGAGGTCGCCGAAGTAGCGCGTCGCCCACTGCTTGATCTGGTCGACGTCGATGTCGCCCACGATGGCGACGACCGCGTTGTTGGGCCCGTAGAAGCGGCGGAAGTACTCGAGCGCCGAGCGCCGGCTCACCGCCTGGATCTCGCTGGCGAGGCCCACCACGGGCCGGCCGTAGGGATGGGCGCGGAACGCGGCCTGGAGGAACTCCTCGTACAGCATCCCGAACGGCTGGGTCTCGGTCCGCAGCCGCCGTTCTTCCATCACGACCTCCCGCTCGGAGTAGAACTCGCGCAGGACCGGATGGCGGAGGCGGTCGCTCTCGAGCACGAACCACAGCTGCGCGCGGTTCGCCGGGAGGGAGAAGAAGTAGTTGGTGACGTCGTGGGACGTGCTGGCGTTGAGTCCCTGCGCACCGTTCTCGGTGAGGATGCGGTCGAGCTCGTTCGAGACGACGAACGCGCGGGCCGAGTCCTCGAGTTGTTTCAGCCGGTCGCGCAGCCGCTGCAGCGTGGCGGAATCGGCCTGGGCGCCGCGGCGGAACTCAGTGGTGAACGAGTCGGCGGCGGCGTCGATCGCCGGGAACAGCCCCTGCTCGGCGGCCAGGTCGTTCGTGCCGATCACCGTCGAGCCCTTGAAGAGCATGTGCTCGAAGAGGTGGGCGGTGCCGGAGATGCCGGTCCACTCGTCAACCGCGCCCGCGCGGTAGTGGGTGACGAAGGACGCCGTCGGCGCGCCCTCGCGACGCAGCAGCAGGAACGTCATGCCGTTGGGGAGCACGTGCCGCACGACGGGCAGGCGCTCGCCGGGCGATTCCTGGGCCGCGGCCGGGGCCACCCCGGCGGCCAGCGCGGCGAGGAGCCACAATCGATTCATGGGGACCTCCTGGGGTACTCCGAGAAGCTAGCCCGGTGGGGGCGAGGGGCCAGGGAGGGGCCAATCCGCAATCCACAATCCGCAATCCGCAATTGCCTCATCGCTGGCAGTGCCAGCACATCGTCGTCTGCCGTCCGTCGATGGCGTGGGTCGTGGCGAGCCGCCGGCCGCAGCGGACGCAGGGCTCGCCGTCGCGGTCGTATACCTGCAGCTCGAACTGGAAGCTGCCCGGCTCGCCCGTGCCGGTGCGATAGTCGCGCACCGTGGTGCCCGACGAATTGATGGCCCGTGCGAGGATGTCGCGGATCGCCGCGTACAGACGGTCCAGCTCCGCCGCGCCGAGGCGGTGCGCGGGCGTGGACGGGTCGATCCCGGCCACGAACAGTGCCTCGTTGGCGTAGATGTTCCCGACGCCGACCAGGCGCCGCTGGTCCATGATCGCTTTCTTTACGGCGGTGCGCGTGCCGCGGAGCCGCTCCGTGAAGACGGCGGGCGTGAACCCCGGATCCAGGGGCTCGGGACCGAGGCGCGACGAGTACCGGGCCCAGCCGCGGTCGTCGAGCAGCGCGATGGTGCCCAGGCGGCGCACGTCGCGGAACACGAACAGCTGGCCGTCGCCGAGGCGGCAGGTGAGCACGGCGTAGCGCCGCTCGTCCGCGGTGAGGGCCCGGTCGTAGGCGATCAGTGACCCGGTCATCCGGGGCTGGATCACGAGGCGGGGCCCGCGCGACAGCTGGAACACCGCGTGTTTGGCGCGGCGGGTCACCGCGATGATGCGGCTGCCGGTGAGGGTGCGGAGCAGGCGGGGCTTGGAGACACCGCGCAGGACGTCCGTCTTGGCGAGCGCCGCCCGGCGGACGGTACGTCCCGTGAGCCGCGGGGCCAGCTCGCGGACGATGGTCTCGACCTCAGGCAGCTCCGGCACGGGCCAGTTCCCGCCACGCGATGTCGCGGCGCCAGGTCATGCCGGCGAAGCGGATGCGCTCGCACGCGGCTCGGCCGGCGCGCGCCGCGGCGGCGACGGTCGAGCCCAGCGCGGTGACCGCGAGCACGCGCCCGCCCTTCACCCGGAGCGTGCCCCGCCCGTCCCGGGTGGTGCCGGCGTGGAACACCAGGATCCCATCGCCCAGGTCGTCCGGGAGCGCGATCTCGGCGCCCGCCTCGGGCGTATCCGGATAGCCGTGGGCCGCCAGCACCGTGGTCACCGCGGCGCCCGTGGGCGCGACCACGGCTGCGCGCGGACGCCACGCGCCGCGCGCGATCGCGGCCAGCTCGGTCGTCATCCCCGGCGGCAGGATGGGCAGCACCGCCTCGGCTTCCGGATCGCCGAAACGGCAGTTGAACTCGACCACGAACGGCGTGCCGTCGGGTGCCACCATCAGGCCGGCGTACAGCACGCCCTGGTACGGGGTCCCTCGGCGCCGCATCTCGGCCAGCGTCGGATCGAGCACTTCGCGCCGCACGCGCTCGAGGAGGGCGGGTGTCGTGAGGGCCACCGGGGCGTACGCTCCCATCCCGCCGGTGTTGGGACCCGTGTCGCCTTCGCCCAGCCGCTTGTGGTCCTGCGCCGGCGGGAGGATCGCGGCCTGCTCGCCGTCGGTCAGCGCGAGGACGGACAGCTCCTCGCCTTCGAGGAAGTGCTCCACCACGATCTCGCGGCCGGCCTCGCCCAGGCGGCCGTCGCCGAGCATGTCGCGGGCGGCCGCCGCGGCCTCACTGCGCGTGGCGCAAACGACGGCGCCCTTGCCCGCGGCGAGCCCCGAGGCCTTCACCACGAGAGGTTCGGCGTGGGCGGCGATGTAGTCGAGCGCGGCGGGGAGGGCGGTGAACGGCCGGCTCCGGGCGGTGGGCACGCCCGCCGCGGCCATCACTTCCTTGGCGAACGCCTTGGACGACTCGAGGCGGGCGGCGGCGGCGCTCGGCCCGAAGACGGGCCGTCCTGCGGCCACCAGGCGATCGGCGAGCCCGGCCGCGAGCGGGGCCTCGGGTCCGACCACGGTCAGGTGGATGTCGTGAGCGCGGACCGCCGCGACGATGTCGTCCACGGCGGTCGCGGCGATCGGGAGGTTGGTGGCGAGTCCCGCGGTGCCGGGGTTGCCGGGCGCGGCGAAGAGGGTCGTGTCGGCGGCGTCACGGGCGAGCGCCCAGCAGAGCGCGTGCTCGCGGCCGCCGCCGCCGACGACCAGGATCCTCACTTCTTCTTGATGGCGTCCGAGAAGGCCTGGGCGGCGCGCTTCGCCGAGTCGACCACGTCGGTGACGACGGCCTTCGCTTCCTTCATGTAGTAGTCGCGCGCCTCGTCCACGTCCGGCTGGATCGGCCGCTCCTCGGACTCGGGCCCCCGCCGCGTGTACTCGCCGCGCAGGATGCGGTCGTAGTTCCCGGCCTCGATCCAGCGCTGCAGCTCCGCCGCGCGCAGCGTATTGAACGGGTGCGTCTGGCCGAGGGTGTTGAGGATCTTGAACACCCGGTCGAGCGCGCCCCCCAGCTCCTCGTACTCGCGCGCCTGCACCAGGAACGCGTTCAGGTCCATCTGCGTCATGTCGCCGCCGCCGGCGAACTTGAGGAACATGCGCATGGTGGCCTCGGGGTCCTGGGCGGCGAGCAGCCCGGCGCGGTCGCTCGACAGTTCGCTCTTGCGGTACCACTCGAGCAGGGCGAGCTGGATCGGCAGCAGTACGATGCCGGCGAGGAACGGCAGGAAGCCGAGGGACACGTTGAGGATCAGCACCATGATCGTGTGGTACAGCGCGTGGCCGCTCATCACATGGCCCAGCTCGTGGCCCAGCAGCACGCGCATCTCGTCGTCGTCGAGCAGGGCGAGCGCCGCGGAGTTGATCACGATGAAGGGCTTGTCCATCCCGAACGCGCCCGCGTTCACGAACGGCGTCTGCGACACGAACAGCTCGGGTCGCTCGCTCCAGTCCATGGACGTCAGGACCTCGGTGTAGAGCGCGTTGAGACGCGGGAACTGAGTCGGGCCGACGCGGACGGCGTTGGCCTGGAAGAGCAGGCGGATGCCACGCTCGCCCAGCACGCCGACGATCTTGCGCACGACCTCGTCGAAACCGGGCACCGCCCGGAGCGTCTGGAGCGCCGCGCGGTCCGCCGCGTGC
>DASPFU010000098.1:0-3521 GCA_035620935.1 Gemmatimonadales bacterium | reverse complement strand
TGCCGAAGCCGTCCATCTCGACCAGGATCGCGTTGAGCGTCTGCTCGCGCTCGTCGTGGCCGCCGCCCAGGCCGGCGCCGCGGTGGCGGCCCACGGCGTCGATCTCGTCGATGAACATGATGCAGGGCGCGTGCGCCTTGCCCTGTTCGAACAAGTCGCGTACCCGCGACGCGCCGACGCCCACGAACATCTCGACGAAATCGGAGCCCGACATCGAGAAGAACGGCCGCCCCGCCTCGCCGGCCACCGCCTTGGCGAGCAGCGTCTTGCCGGTGCCCGGCGGACCGACGAGCAGCGCCCCCTTGGGCAGCCGCCCGCCGAGCCGCTGGAACTTCTGCGGATCCTTCAGGAACTCGATGATCTCCTCGAGCTCCACCTTGGCTTCGTCGCACCCCGCCACGTCGGCGAACGTGACCTTGGGCGTATCGCCCGCGAGCAGCTTGGCCTTCGACTTCCCGAAGGCGAACGCACGGTTCCCGCCCTGCTGCATCTGCCGCAGCATGAAGATGATGAGCCCGAGCATCAACAGGTACGGCAGGAAGCTCAACATTAGCACGCCGAACGACTGACGCAGCTCCTTCGCGCTCACCTCGACGCCCTGCGCCCGCAGCTGGGCGGTCCAGGCGTCACTCGACTCGAAGGGCAGCAGGGTGACGAACCGCTCCGCCTCGCGGTTCCCCACGGTCACCGCGCGGCGGAAGGTCCCGCGGATGCGCTGGCGCTCCGTGATCTCCACGGCCGCCACGTTGCCCGACTCGAACTCCTCCACGAATTCGCTGTAGGAGATCTCCGCCGCCTCCTGGCGGCGGGTCGACGCGAACTGCACCAGCGCGATGGAGCCCACGATCACGAGGGCCCAGAACGAGAGCGTGCGCAGCATCCGCGCCCAGTCGAACTCGCGGGGCGGCGGGGGGGGTCGGTTGGCCATCTAGGTCAGACTCGCGATGTACGGCAAGTGCCGGAAGTTCTCCGCATGGTCGAGCCCGTAGCCCACCAGGAATGCCCGGGGGGCGTCGAACCCGACGAATCGGGCGTCGTACGTCAGGTGCGCCGCGATGTGCTTGTGCAGCAGCGCACAGATCTCGATGCTGCCGGGTCGGCGCGCCCGCAGCAGGTCCATCAGCCGCTCGAGCGTGCGACCGGTGTCGATGATGTCCTCGACCAGGAGGATGTGACGGCCCTCGAGCTCCGTCTCGGGGTCGTACAGCAGGCGGACCTCGCCGCTCGACTCCGTCCCGGCCCCGTAGCTCGCCGCCACCAGGAAATCGACCTGCAGTGGCCGGTCGATCTGGCGGACCAGGTCACTGAGGAAGATGAACGACCCCTTGAGGAGGCCCAGCACCAGGAGATCGCCGTCGGGATAGGCCGCCGTGATCTCGCGGCCGAGCTCCGCGACGCGCCGGGCGATCGTGTCCGCATCGAACACGATGCGGGCGAGCGCCTGCCCACCCGTCCGGCTAACCGCCGTCTTCCCGGAAAACGTCAAGTCGCACCGCCTCGGTTCCCGCCTCGGGGACCGCAGCCTCGCTGCGGCAGACGCCCGGCACCCAGAGGATCGTCTCGCCCCGCGTCACCACCGGCCAGCCGCCCCGCGCGCGTCGCGGGATCCGCGCCTCGGCGAGCAGCCGCCGCACCGCTCGCCGCCCGACGCCCGCCAGCGGCGCGAGCCGGTCACCGGGTGCCCACGCACGCACCGCCCACTCCCCGGCCGGGATCCAGGCGCGCCACCCGGCCCGCACCACCCGCGCGGGCGCCGTCTCGGGGCACCACTCGATCCGGAATGGACCGAACCGCAGTGTCCCACTGGGGTCGGCCGGCGCCACGACCGCCGCCGGGCCGGATGCCACTCCCGGGATCACCGCCAGGCGGTCGAACGCCGCCTCCGCGACCCAGCCGCCACCCAGCTCGACGCGATGCCCCGACTGCCCGCGCGCCAGCGTCACGATCGCGAGCGAACGCCTCAGTCCGAGGACCAGACCGACGCGCCGGCTCGCCGCGCGCAGCACCTCGACGGCTACCGCGTCATCATAGCGGGCCAGCGGGCCCCGGGCAACGTCGAATCCCCCACCCGACGCCCGAAGATCCAGCCCCGGCAGGAGTTGCAGCACGGCATCCCACGCCCGGCGGTCGCGGGCCGCGTGCGCCCCGAGGCGCAGCACATCGTCCTCCACCCGGTGGCCCAGCCGTTCGACGAGCAGCGGCACGAGGACGGCCCGCACCCACGACCGCAGGTGGCGGGGGTCCCGGTTCGCCGGATCGTCGTACGCGGGCAGCTCCCGGGCCGCCGCGTGCCGGGCGAGCTCCGCCCGGTCGAACGGCAGCAGGGGACGCACCAGACCCCCCGCGCCCCGCGGGCGCATCCCCGCCAAACCGGCGGGCGCCGAGCCGCGCAGCACGCGCAGCAGGATGGTCTCGACCTGGTCGTTCTTGTGGTGCGCGGTCGCGAGGAAGCGGGCCGCCCGGCCTCGCTGCACCTCGCGCAGCCACGCGTACCGCGCGCGACGCGCCGCCGTCTCCGTCGCCCCCGCCCCGAGCGCGAGCGCGCCCACCTCGCTCGGCAACCCGTAGCGGCCGGCGAGCGCTCGGACCGTCGCCGCCACCTCCCCGCTCCCCGGCTGGATGCCGTGGTCCGCGTGGGCGACCACCAGGGCGAGGCCCGACGTCGCGGCCACGGCGTGCATCAGATCGAGCAGGGCGAGAGAGTCCGCCCCGCCCGACACCGCGAGGATCACTGTCCGCGGCGCCCCCGTCCCCCGTCCCTCGTCCCCCGTCCCCTGAAACAGCCGCGCTTCGACCACATGGCGACGGAACCGCTCCACCAGCTCGGTCATATATTGAAACCTAATGCTCACGCCCGACGAGACATACCAGCTGCTGCGCACCCTCACCTCGCCCGTGGTCGCCATCACGTCCGCCCACTCGGGGGTGCGCAACGGGATGATCATCGACAGCGCGATCCGCGCCTCGATCGTGCCGGCGATCCCGCGCATCGCGGTCTTCATCCACAAGTTCAACTTCAGCCACGACCTGATCTTCGGCTCGGGGGCCTTCGCCCTCCACCTGCTGCGCACCGACCAGTACGACCTGATCCACCACCTCGGGTTCCACAGCCGCCGCGACGTGGACAAGCTGGCGACCGTGCCGCACCGCACCGGTCTCACGGGCGCGCCGCTGCTGGACGACTGTTACGCCCACTTCGACTGCCGCGTGATCAACGCGATGGATACCGGATCCTCCACGTGCTTCCTGAGCGACGTGCTGGACGTGGGATTCGGCGCGGCCGGCGAACCGCGTGGCGAGGTGATGACGGCGGGGTTCTTCCGGGCGCACATCCCGCTCGATTGGCGGGAGGACTACGTGCGGCAGCTGGCACACGCGCAGGGGGAGGCGGAGCGGACGGCGCGGGTGATTCGACCCCTGGTCTGGGACGGGGGACGGGGGACGGGGGTAGGTCGCTGAGTTTAGCTTGAAACGCTTCTCGGGCTAAAGCCTCCAGCGCCTGGATCTCGGCCTGAAGCTGC
>DASPFU010000097.1:0-4361 GCA_035620935.1 Gemmatimonadales bacterium | reverse complement strand
CCGGCGCCGCTCCCCACCGCGCCGATCCCCGCCACCGCGCTCGCCGGTCAGCGCGTGATGCTGCTGCCCCCGACGCTCGCCCTCGCCGACGAGACCCTGGGGTGGCACGGCCAGTTCACCGATCGCCGGGGCACGCTGGGGCGGACCGATAGCATCATCGGCGCGCTCCTCACGGAACGGACTCCCGAGGTGACGTGGGTCCGGTCGGCCGAGCTGCGCCGGGCGGTGCAGCTGTCGGCCGGGATGGCGGGGGATCCGGAGCAGCTGCCGCTCGCTATCCTGCGCAGCGAAGAGATCGTCGAGGTGCCCGATCCGCTCCGCAGCCAGCTGCGCAACCTCGCAGCGGTCTCGCGGGCCCGGTTCGGGCTCGCGCCCGCCGCGCTGATCTGGGTGCCGGCCGACACCGCCGCCGCCGTGCGGGCGGTCGTGCAGGGGTCGGGGGCGGGCACTGCCGAGTTGACGCTCGTGCTCGTCGATACGCGGATGGGCCAGGTGGTGTATCGGACGGTGGCGCGGGGAGCGGGTGACGATCCGTGGACGGCGCTCATGCGGGCCGTCAAGGCCGCGACGCCCGGACTGCCGTGAGCCGCGAAGTCACGCTCATCCGGGGCGACGGCATCGGCCCGGAGATCACCGCCGCGACGCTCGAGGTGCTGCGCGCCCTGGGCGCCCCGTTCCAGTGGGACGAGCAGGTCGCCGGGATGGCGGCGGTGCAGGGACAGGGTGACCCCCTGCCCGCCGCGACGCTCGACAGCATCCGGCGGACCCGGCTCGCGCTCAAGGGCCCGCTGACGACGCCGGTGGGCGGCGGATACCGGTCGGTCAACGTCGCCCTGCGCCAGGAGTTCGATCTCTACGCCAATGTCCGACCGGCGCGGTCGATCGTGCCTGGCGGACGCTACGAGAACGTCGATCTCGTGGTGGTACGGGAGAACACCGAGGGGCTGTACATCGGGCTCGACGCGACGTTCAAGGTGGCGGGCGACCGGCGGGCGCTGGCGCAGGCGATGTCGATCACCACCCGCGAGGGGTGCGAACGGATCTGCCGCTACGCGTTCGACTACGCGGTGCAGCACGGGCGCAAGAAGGTCACCATCGTCCATAAGGCGAACATCCTCAAGGCGACATCCGGGCTGTTCCTCGATTCCGGGCGGCGCGTGGCGGAGAAGTACAAGGACCGGATCGTCTGCGACGACAAGATCGTGGACAATTGCGCCATGCAGCTCGTGCTCGACCCGTGGCAGTTCGACATCATCGTGACCACCAACCTCTTCGGCGACATCCTCTCCGACGAGGCCGCGGGACTGGTGGGCGGGCTGGGCCTGGCCCCCGGGGGGAATGTGGGGACGCATGCGGCGATCTTCGAGGCGGTGCACGGCTCGGCGCCGGATATCGCCGGCCGAGGCGTGGCCAACCCCGCCGCGCTGATGCTGGCGGCGGTGATGCTGCTCGATCACGTGGGGGAAGGGGACGCCGCGCGACGCATGCGCGAGGCGATCGAGACCGCGATCGCCCGGGACAACGTTCGCACCAGGGACCTTGGCGGCAATGCTTCCACGGCCGACTTCGCCCGGGCTGTCACCCGGCGGATCTAGTCACCTGTGCGCCCGTTGCGGCACGCTGACGCCGGGCATCCCCGTGGGCGGTCTGTGCCGCGAGTGCGCGCAGACCGTGAGCCGGCGGGCCGGCCGCATCGCCCGATGGGTGGCGATGGGCACCACCGCTCCGCTGGCGGTGTATGTGACCCTGACCCTGCCCGCGACGGCCAACGCCCGAATCCTGGGTGCGTCAGCCGTGGTTGCCTGGTACGTCATCACGGCGCGCATCGCGCGCCGCATCGCCTGGGAGTGGCTGACATGACAAATGCGGATTGCGGATTGCGGATTGCGGATTGGCGTGTGGTCGCCCTCTTGGGCGCGCTGTGCGTGATCGGCAGTCGCGCCCCTGCCCAGACGTCACTGTCGATTTACCGTGACGGGCGCGTGCTGGTGCGGCGGTCGTTCGCGGAGCCGCTGCGGCAGGGTCGCAATGAGATCACGGTCACGGCCGACGGCCTCGACCCGGCGACGCTGTTCTCGCTCGATCCGAGCGTCACCCTCACCTCGGCCGTGGCCCGCTATCCGACCACGCCGGAACTGGCGCTCGGCCGCGCCGTCGGCCAGACGCTGGCGTTCGCCCGCGAGCGCGACACGGTCCGCGCGACGGTGGTGCGGGTGAACCCGCCGCAGGTCCGGCTGGCGGACGGGCGCATGCTGCTCGCGTGGCCAGGGACGCCGCTCTTCCCCGAGGCGCTGGTGCGGACGGCGACCCAGGCCGACGTGGTGCTCGATGCCGCCCGGGGCCGGCCGCGCGCCGAGCTGGCCTTCGTGGGGCAGGGGATGACGTGGGAGGCGGTGTACCAAGTGGTGCTGGCAGGCGGCTCGGCGGCAGTGACCGGGGCGGCGACGGTAACGTCGCAGGGGATGCGGGTGGATACGGCCGAGGTGCAGCTCGTGGCGGGGAGCATCCGGCGGGCGCGCCGGGGCGCCGGGGCCGCGTTCGAGGCGCCGGCCTTGCGGGTGCAGGGAGTGATGGCCGCCGAGGCCGACGCGTACGCGGACGAAGAGACCGTCGGTGAGGCGCACGTCTACTCGCTGCCGGGCCTGGTGACGATCGAACCGGGCGTGCCGGTGGCGACGTCGCTCTTCCCCCGGGCCAGCACGTCGGTGTCGCAGGAGTTCATCGTGCCGGGGGCGCTGCCGTGGCGCGGCTACGTCGGGGCGGAACAGAACCAGACGCGGACGGCGCCGGTACAGAGCTGGTACACCCTGCGGCGGGGCCGCGGTAGTCCGTTCGGCGACCGGCCCCTCCCCGGCGGCACGGTGCAGCTGTACCAGGCGGACGCCGAGGCGCGGCTGCAGCTGATCGGCGAATCGGCGATCGATCACACGCCGGCGGGCCGCGATCTCCGCGTCCAGGCGGGGGACGCTTTTGACCTCACGGCCGAGCGCGTGCAGACCGAGTACTCCGTCGAGCAGGTCCCGCCGGCGCGGCGCGGTCTGCCCGCGACCCAGCGGGTGACGGCGTCGTATCGCGTCACGCTGACGAGCGCCAAGGCCGAGGCGGTCACCATCGACGTGCGCGAAGTGCACGCCGGCGAGTGGCGGGTGACGGCGAGCAGCACCCGGGCGGAGAAGCTCTCGGCGTCAGAGGTGCGCTTCCGCGTGCCCCTGCCCGCGAACGGCACGGCGACGCTCACCTACACGGTACAGATCGAGTCGTGACGATCCAGCTGCTGCACGTCGCCGACCTGCACTTCGGCGGTGTGGCGGACCTGCGCCAGATCGAGGTGCTGGAGGCGATGCTGCCCGACCTGCGGCCGGACGCCGTGGTGATCGCGGGCGACACCACCCAGCGCTGCCGGCACGGGGAGCTGCAGCGGGCGCGGGCGTTCGTCCTCACGGCGCGACAGACCGCGCCCGTGCTCATCATCCCCGGGAACCACGACGTGCGCTGGTGGTGGCGGCCGCTGGTCCCGTTCGCCAAGGACGTGCTGTACGCCAAGTACCGGCGCTACTTCGGCGAGAACCTCACGCCCACGCTCACGATCCCCGGTGGGGCCGTGATCGCGTCGGCGCTCACCGCGCACGGGGTCGCGTGGGGGTCGCTCACGTGGAACCTGCGCGACCTGGCGGTCAAGGGACACCTGCCGAGCGACGAGGTCCAGCGCGTGCGGCAGATCTTCAAGGCCGCGCCGGCGGAGCTGGCGCGCGTGCTCGTGGTGCACCACAACGTGCTGCGCGGGGACCTGTCGCAGCGCATGGGGCTGGCGCGCTGGCGCCAGGCCCAGCGCCGCATCGTCGAATGCGGAGCGGACGTGGTGCTCTGCGGGCACGACCACCAGGAAGGCGCCGCCGTGCTGAACGGCCGCGCCGTGGTGTCGACGTGCAGTACGCTGTCGACCCGCGTCCGCGGCGACCGGCCGGCGAGCTTCAACGTCGTCACGATCGAGGCGAGCGCCGTGCAGGTCACGTTCTTCCGGTGGGAGGCCGAGCGCCGGCGGTTCCGCGCGTCGGATACGTTCGCGTTTGCGCGGGCGGGCGAAGTCGTCCGGAGCGGAGGATTGGTTGCATCGCGGAGTGGGTAGTGTCCAGGCGTCAGGTGCCAGAAGAGTTGCCAGACGGCGAGCGAACAGTGGTCGTCCGACCGGCGGCCACAAGTCGTCCCCGCGCGGAACCGACTGACGACTTACGGACTTGGGACCACTGCTTGCTTTGCCGTCTGGGGACTCCTCTGAGTACTGTGGCCTGACAACTGCGAAAGGTCGACCATGTCTGCCCGTTTCCAAGGAGTCGATTTCTACGACACGGACGCTCTCCTCT
>DASPFU010000096.1:0-2056 GCA_035620935.1 Gemmatimonadales bacterium | reverse complement strand
CGGCTATCCGAGGCGCTCGCGGAGGCGCGTCTCGCCCAGGAGCTCGACCCCGCCTCCGTGGCGATCCGGCGCGCCGTGGGGTGGGCCTACTACTACGCGCGGCGCTACGACGAGGCGGCGGAGCACCTGCGGCGGGCGGCGGCGTTGAACCCCACCTCGGAGGAGACGCGCCGGGTGTCGGGACTCGTGGCCCTGGCACGGGGGGAATGGGTCGAGGCGGAGGCGGCGTTCCGCGAGGCGCTGAGTCTCAGCCCGACGTCGGCGTACTCGGCCGGGGGACTGGGGGCGGCCCTGGCGCGCGCCGGGCGCACGACGGAAGCGCGCGAGATCCTGACCGAGCTCACCGCCCGGCGGGCGCAGCGCTACGTCGCGTCGGTGCCCTTCGCGATGGTGCACATCGCGCTGGGCGAGACCGACGCCGTGTTCGCGGACATCGCGCGGGCGCATGCCGAGCGACGAGGATGGATGGCGTACCTGCGGGTGGACCCGCTGCTCGACCCGTTACGGGGGGATCCCCGGTTCGGGGAGTGGCTCCGCAGGATGCGCCTGTAGGCGGCGTCAGGCCTTCCGGAAGACGCCCATCTTGCGCAGCAGGAAGATCAACAGCACCGCGCCGCCCAGCGCCACCCCGAAGCGCATGATCCCGCCGCTGGGCGCGAGGCCGATCAGCCCCGCGAGCCAGAAGCCCAGCACCGAGCCGACGACGCCCACCAGCACGTTGGCGAGCAGGCCCATCTGGGCGTTGGTCTTCATGACGATGCTCGCCAGCCAACCCACGACGCCGCCGATGATCAGCGAGATGATCCAGTTCATGTGCATCCCCTCCGAGCGATGAAGGATCCTTCATACACCCATCACGCCAGCCCGAACGGCCGTGGTTATGATCACTCAGCCAACCCGATCGGGGAAGGGCACCCCGCGGGCGTCCAACGCCGGCCAACGGAGACTCCAGCATGAACGCAGAACAGGCCCGCCTCGAGACGGCCCGCGAACGGAAAGAACCCTGGAAGCGATGGGGACCCTACCTCAGCGAGCGGCAGTGGGGCACGGTCCGCGAGGACTACAGCGAGTCCGGCGACGCCTGGAACCACTTCAGCCACGATGACGCGCGCTCGCGCGCCTATCGCTGGGGCGAGGACGGGATTGCGGGGATCAGCGACGACCGGCAGCTGCTCTGCTTCGCCCTGGCCCTGTGGAACGGCCAGGACCCGATCCTGAAGGAACGGCTCTTCGGACTGACCAACAGCGAAGGGAACCACGGGGAGGACGTCAAGGAGTACTACTTCTATCTCGACTCGACGCCCACCCACTCCTATCTCAAGTATCTCTACAAGTACCCCCAGGCCGCGTATCCCTACGACGAGCTGGTCCGCACCAACCGGGCCCGTGCGCGCCACGAGCCGGAGTACGAGCTGCTCGATACCGGCGTGTTCGACCAGGACCGGTACTTCGACTTGGTCGTCGAGTACGCCAAGGCCGCCCCGGACGACATCCTCGTGCGGATCACGGTCACTAACCGCGGCTCCGAGCAGGCCACCCTGCATGTGCTGCCGACGCTGTGGTTCCGCAACACGTGGTCCTGGGGCGGGGAAGCGCCCCGGCCGCTGCTGCACGAGGCCGGACCCGGAGTGGTCGCCGCGTCGCATCCCGAGCTGGGCGAGCGGTTCCTCCACGCGGAGGGCGCGCCGCCGCTGCTGTTCACCGAGAACGAGACCAACACCGAACGGCTGGTGCACGTCCCCAGCCGGACCCCGTACGTCAAGGATGCCATTCACCGCTACGTCGTCCACGGGCAGCGCGATGCCGTGAATCCGGACCGGGCGGGGACCAAGGCCGCGGCCCACTACGCGCTGACGGTGGACGCGGGGGCCTCCGTCACCCTCCGGCTGCGTCTGCGCGAGACCTCCACCGGCGCGTTCGGCCGCCCGTTCGATGCCGTGATGACGGCCCGGCGGGAGGAGGCGGACGAGTTCTATGCGTCGGTCATCCCCGCCTCGCTGAGCCCCGACGCGGCGCTGGTGATGCGGCAGGCCCTCGCCGGGATGCTCTGGTCCAA
>DASPFU010000095.1:0-4419 GCA_035620935.1 Gemmatimonadales bacterium | reverse complement strand
TGGTTGGCGCAACGGCACGACAAACGTCCCCGCGGGGTAGCGCTGGCCCCGCAACGCGAACGCGGCCTGGGCCGTGCGGATCTCCACCTGGCCGCGATGCAGCGTGCGGAGCAGCGTCCCGAGCGCGGTGGAGTCCTGCCGCGGCGGGATGACGTAGGCGGCGGGCCAGCCGGGCCAGCCCCGGACAGCGCGCCAGCCGACCGACAGGAAGTTGGCGAGCCAGCGGTCGCGGTGACGGGCGGCGTGCGTCAGCAGCGCGTAGGCCGCGTCGGTCTGGTACCCCACGATGTCGCGCAGCGTCCAGCGCCCTCCCCGCCACGGGGCGGAGAAGTTCCAGGACGACACTCGCGGATCGAATCCGCGCCCCCGGTCGGTGAGCTCGGCCGGCTCGACTTCGAGCGGCGTCGCGAGTCGGGCGCTGGCCACCTCGGACAGGAGCCGGACCCCCCCATGGTAGTGCGAGTAGGCCCGCGCTGGCGTCCAGGCGTCGTACGTCGCGTTCACCGAGATCCCGGTCCGGCCGCGGCCGGCGAGCTCCCACGCGATCGCGGTCCCGAGCGTGTTGGTGCCGTCCACGAGCAGGGGGTCCACGTTCGGCTCGAACGGATCGAGGTACGGCGGCACGAACAGGCGGGCGCCGTAGGGCCCCTGCTGGTGGATGTCGTGCACGATCTGCGGATGCCAGGCGTTGTGCAGCGAGTCCACCGTGAGCCGGGTCTCGACCTGCGTGAACGCATACCAGTCACGGTTGTTGTCGTGGCCGACGTAGGGGTGGTACAGCTCCGGCGGCGACGCGCCCTCGGCCGGCGTGCCGAGGGTCCGCTGGTACCAGCGGCTGACGAGGTCGACGCCGTCGGGATTGAGCGACGGGACCAGCCAGACGATCACGTTGTCGAGGATCTCACGCGTCGTGGTACTCGTGTCGGTCGCCAGTCGGTGCGCGAGCACGGCGGGCGTGAAGAACCCGCCGACTTCGGTGGAGTGGATGCTGGACGTGATCAGCACGATCGCGCGGCCGTCACGCAGCGCCCGGCTCGCCTCGGCGGTGGAGCGGAAGCGACGGGGATCGGCGAGCGCCGCGTTGACCGAGCGGTAACGGGCGAGGTCGCGGAGGTTGCGCGGGCTCGAGATGGCGAGGGCGACGAACGGCGCGCCCAGGGTGGTCCGCCCCAGCTCGCGGAACTCGATGCGGTCGCTGGCGGCCGCGAGCTGCCGGTAGTACCGCACCAGCGTCGCCCAGTCGGTCAGCTTGCGGTCTTCCCCGGGCTCGAACCCGAGGACGGCGCGGGGCGTGGGGATGCGGGGGCGGCGGGGCGTCTGCTGGCCGCCGAGCGGCGCGACGAGCAGCCACGACGCGATACCACAGGTGAACGCGCGACCGACTGGCATGGCGACCACGGACAGATCTCTCGACGGGAACGGAGGGCTCAAACCTAGCCCCGGCGGCTCCGCGCCGCGACGGCCTAGTCGATCCGGCGCAGCTCCACGCGACGGTTGCGCGCCCGCCCTGCCGCGGTGGCGTTGGAGGCCACGGGGTCCCCCGGGCCGTAGCCTCGGGCGATGAGCTGCGACTGCGGCACGCCGTGCTGCACGAGGTAGGCGCGCACCGCTTCTGCCCGCGCCAGCGACAGGCGCCGGTTGGTCGCGGCGGCCCCCGTGTTGTCGGTGTGGCCCGCCACCTCCACCCGCCACTGCGGGTTGGCGAGCAGGGCGGTCACCACTTCGTCGAGCACCTGGGTCGACTGCGGCAGCAACCGCGCCTTCCCGGTCTCGAAGCTCACGCCCCGGAGCTCGACCGAAGTCCGGGCGGGCGTGAAGAGCGCGACGGTGGGACACCCATCGGCCCCCACCGCGGCGCCGGGCGCCGTGTCGGGACAGCGGTCGAGTCCGTCGAAGACGCGGTCTCCGTCGCCGTCGCGCGGGCAGCCGCGCTCGTCCACCAGAGCGCCCGCTGGCGTCTGTGGGCAGCGGTCGGGACCGTCCACCACGCCGTCCCCGTCGGCATCCGCCGGGCAGCCGTGCCGGTCGACGGACGCGCCCACGGGGGTCGCGGGGCACTGGTCCATGCCGTCGTACACCTGGTCGCCGTCTTCGTCGAGCGGGCAGCCGTTGGCGGTCGTGATCGTGCCGGCTGGCGTGTGGGGACACGCGTCGACCCCGTTCGCCACGCCGTCGCCGTCGGAATCGCGCGGGCAGCCGCGCTCGTCCACGACGGTACCGATCGGCGTCCCGTAGCAGCGGTCGCGCCCGTCGGCCACGCCGTCCGCATCCTGGTCGGGATCGGGAGCGCGGGCCGGGAAGAAGGACACGCCCAGGGTCACCATCCCGTGCAGCGCCCGGTCGATCCCCGGGAGGTCGGACGAGGGCGTCACGAGCGCACGCCCTTCGAGGCGGATGGCGGTGCGGCTCCCCAGGAAGTGCCGGTAGCCGGCCAACGCGACGATCGCGTCATCGGCCACGGCGTCCGCGCCGCCCTTGCTGAAGCTCGGTCGCGCGTAACCGGCGCCGAGGAACGGCCCGTTGCTTCCCGCCCGCGCCGCGAAGAGGACCGCCGCTGCCGGCACGAAGGCGGTCAGATCCCCGCCGCCGGCACCGTGCCAGCCGAGATCGAGATCGAAGGCGAACCGGCCGGCGAACGGCACCGACACCCGCGCCCCGGCGCCCGCGCCGCTGGCGGACGCCAGGTCGCCGTCGGGAACGAACCACGCGCCGTAGGCGCCCAGCTCGACCCCCGCGCTGCCCTGGGCCAGGGCCGGGCGGACCCCCGGCGCCGACAGGACCGCGAGCAGCAGGTATCGGCCTGCCTTCATCAGAACCCCCAGACGCCCGTGCGACGCAGGCGTGTGGCGAGATCCATGCCGCCGAGGACGAGCCCGTGATACGCGCCGCTGGCGTCGCGCCAGGTCGCGCCCGCCGGCCCCACCAGCGTGCCGCCTCCCTGGCCGGCGATGGTGGCCGTGCCCACCGGCCCCGTGAACCCGCCCAGCGAATCCCCGGCGGTGGTGGCCGCGAGTGTCTCCGCCGCGTCGGTGGCGGCGCCCGCGTACATGCCGCCGACCACGAGGAGCGCATTGCCGACGGCGAGAGTGGCGAACTGCGATCGGGGCTCGGGCAGGACAGGATCGGTCCCGCCCCACGACCCGGTGAAGAACCCGGAACGCCGGCTCACCAGGCCGGTGTCGCCCGAGGCGAGCCGCGCGGGCGTGGGGTCGAGACCGCCGCCCGGGTGGACCGGCTCGGCGAAGCCACCGAAGACCGCGGCGCGGCGATCGATCAGGGCCCCTCCACCATAGGCCCGCGGGCCCGGTGTGGCGGGCTGGACGTACCAGCCGTCCAACACCCCGTTGGGCGTGACGCGAGCGACATACACGGTGTTGACGGGCTGGCCGGCCGAATCCGCCCCGCCCAGGACGTACACGCTGCCACGGCGCACGATCGCGACGGCGCCGGCGATCGGTACCGGCAGGGGCTCGAGGGAGACGAACGCGCTCACCACACTGTCGGCCGAGAGGTTCGTCCCGAACACGCTGCGCTGGACCCGTTCGTCCCCGTCGATGCCGCCGATGACGTAGAGGACGGCGCCGGCCGAGAGGCGGGAATTGTGCGGCGTGGCGACGGCGGCGGCGGCGAACGCACGCGGAGCCGGGAGCGAGCGGTTGGCCGAGGTGGCGCTCTCCGGCTGACGCGCCCAGGCGGTGATCTCGCCGCCGGCGGTCGCGCGGGCCACGTGCACACCCGTCTCCGGGACGAACGCCGAGTCGCCGCCCAGCGGCTCGGCCCCGCCCGCCGCATAGAGGGTGGTGGTGACGCCACCGCTCGTGGCGTACTCCGCGGCGGCGAGGGCCACGCCGACCGGCGCGCGGGGGAACCCGGCGCGGGGCTGCCACGCCAGCCCGGCCGGATCGAATGGCACGGATGGGAGGACGTACACCGTGGTCGTGAGGCGCTCGCCGACGTCCGTGATCACCGTGACGTCCCCGGTCACCGCGTCCGGGGGGACCACCACCTCGATCGCGAACTCGCTCCACGAGGCCGAGTCCGGAACCAGGGCGACCGTGACGCCGCCGCCCGCGCTCGCGAACGTGACGGTGCCCGTGCCGCGGACGGTGCCGAAGCCGTACCCCTCGAGCACGATCGTATGGCCCGGCGTGACCACCGCGGCGGTGGCGCCGTCGACGTACGCGATCGCGGCGGCCGGGATCGTCGGACCGCCAGCGTCGCGGCCGCACGCGGCGACGGCGATCGCGCCGGCGAGCGCCGCTCTACGCGCCCGCACCGTTGCCCCGGGCGAAGCGAATCGCCCGCGTCAGGCGCTCGGCGACGCCGGACAGCTCGGTGGCGCCCTGGGCGAGGTCCTCGATAGCGCGCAGTTGCTCCGCCGCCGCCGCGGCCACCGCGGCGGCCTCCTGCGACGAGCCT
>DASPFU010000094.1:0-14291 GCA_035620935.1 Gemmatimonadales bacterium | reverse complement strand
ATGAGGTGACAGCCCCCGCACTGCTGGGACTGGTACAAGGCGCGGCCCGCGCGCTGCACGGACGTCAGCGGAGGCCCGTCCAGCGGCGCGCTCTCCGGCGCCGGACCCGCCGCGCCGATCAGGTAGCCGGACCCACCGAGGAGCAGCACCAGTCCCGCGAGCGCGACGGGCCGGTGCAGCAGGTTCCGGGTGCTGCCTCGATCGAAGAATGGCAGTGCGAGCATGGCGAAGAGGAGGGCCGTGGGGACGCCCACCGCCACCAGGCTCTCGAGTGACCCCGGCACGAGTTTGAGCAGCTGGTAGATCGGCAGGAAGTACCACTCCGGCCGCGGCACGTACGCCGTGTCGGTCGGGTCCGCCGGGGCCTCGAGCGGCGCGCCGAACAGCGCCGCCATCAGCACGATGAGCAACACGACGCTGGCGGAGACGATTGCGTCCTTGCCGAGGATGTCGGGCCAGAAGCGCATGCCACCGCGCTTGGTCGCCGCATAGGCCTCGCGGTAGTAGGCGGGGTAGGCCGCGTCCGAGGTGCGGGAGGGCGCGCCGACCTCGAGGTCGCGGGGGCGCGCCGCGATCCCCTGACGAATCACCGTGATCAGATGCAGCGACACGATCACCGTCAGCAACAGCGGCAGCCAGAGCGCATGGAACGCGTAGAACCGGGCCAGGGTGGCGGCGCCCAGTTCCGAGCCGCCGCGGAGCAGGGCCACGAGCGCCCCGCCGATGAACGGAGTCGTGCCAGCGATGTTCGTCCCGACCGCCGTGGCCCAATAGGCTTTCTGGTCCCACGGCAACAGGTAGCCGGTGAAGCTGAACCCCAGCACCACCAGGAACAGACCGACACCGAGCAGCCAGTTGACCTCCCGCGGGTACTTGTACGCACCCACGGCGAACACCCGGATCATGTGTGCCACAACCAGGATCACCATGGCACTGGCACCCCAGTGGTGGATGCCGCGCAACAGCGTCCCGCTCGCGACGTGGTCCGCGATGTAGCGCACGCTGTCGTAGGCGTGATCCGGCGACGGTGAGTAGTACGTGGCCAGGGTCGTACCGGTGATGACCTGCACCAGGAACACCGTGAGCGTGGCGCTCCCCAGCGTGTGCCACCAGGTCAACCGGGCCGGCACCTCGCGGTCGAGCAGGTCGCGCTTCGCACCGCGCAGGTCGAGACGCTCGTCGAGCCAGCGGAAGGTCGCCATGGCGGTCAGACCCGCGTCTTCTCGGGGACGCCCAGCCGGTAGTCCTCATACCGGGCCTGCAGGACCCCGTCCTCCGAGACCTTCGCCTCGAGCACGTCGAGCGCGCGCGGGGGCGGCCCGCCCAGGACGGTCCCCTGCTTGACGTCGAAATAGCCGGTGTGACAGGGGCAGCGGAACACCTTCTCCTGCTCGTCGAAGAAGTAGTTGCAGCCGAGGTGAGTGCACCGTCCGTTGTACACCGTGAAGGTCTCGCCGTCCTCGGTGTACACCCACACGTTCCGCAAGCGCCGCGTCTCGACCCACGCGTCGTTCGCGGAATCGACGAAGTCGACCTTCACCGGGACCCCGAGGTCGAACGCGCCGGCCTCGCCGAGCGGGATCCACTTCTCGGGCCGCTCGTGCCGGAACGTCGGGGACAGGAAGGCGCGCAGGGCGGGCACACCCGCGAGCAGGCCCGACAACGCACCGCCGACCGCCGTGGCCCACTTCAGGAAGGCTCGGCGTCCCGACTGGACCATTCCGCCAGCAGTCCCCGTCATGCAGTCCTCCCCATGTTCTCGCGAGATGCCCTGCCCCCGCTACCTGCGGGGATCGCCTCTCCCGTGACAGGCGACGCACATCTCTGGATTCTTGCGCCACAACTGGTCCGCGTCAAACCCCGGCCCGTGCGGGCTGGCTCGGCGGCCGCCCAACGCCGAATGGCAGGTCAGGCAGTCGCGCTCCACGTGACAGGCGGTGCAGCTCTCGAGGCTCTGCCGCGCGGCCTGCCCGTGCCCGACGATGAAGAACGGGCTGGCATCGTGGTAGCCGGAGCCGAGCGTCCTGGTGCTCACGAGTCCCGCCGACAGATGGCACGTCTGGCAGAAGCTGCCCACGTTGTGGCACTCGCTGCAGGACGTCTCGCGCGCGTACGCCGCCGATGGGTGCACGGTGACGAACCCGGCCGGGTGGTACCCCGGCGCCGCCGCTGCGTCGGGCCGGTGGCACTGCAGGCAGTCGGGGCGGACGTGGCACCCGGCGCACGTCGCCGGCGTGCTGGCCGCGACCGCTGCGTGACCACGGCTGAAGTTCTCGCCGTGCGAGTCGGGAGGCCGACGGGTCGGGTGGGCGCCCGCGCCCCGACCCTCCGCGCGGGCGTGCAGCGCCACGGCGACCTGCTGCGACGGTGCATGGCAGGCGAAGCAGCTCTCGCGCGTGTGGCACGTCACGCACTGACGCGCGTCCGTCCGCACGGTCGCGCCGTGCTCGCGGAGGAAACCGGCCTCCGCGTGGCTTGGCGGCGCCCGCAGCGTCGCGGCGATCGCGAGCGACCGCGCGTCCGGCGCCAGGGCCTGGATAGCGGGCTGCTCGGGCGCGTCCACGTGACAGGTGAGGCAAAAGTCCCGGGCGTGGCAGGTGGCGCAGCTCGACGCCACTGGATCGGACGTACCGGTGGCGAGGGCCCCGTGGCCCGTCCCGCGCGCGAAGCCCTCCCGCTCGTGCGAGGGCGGAGCCGGGAACGCGGCGATGTCCACCGCGCGCAACCGCCTCGCGCGCGGCAACGCGAGGTGACAGGTGCTGCAGAGATCATCGGACTCCGCGAGGTGCGCGGCGCCCGTGCCGTGACACTCCAGGCACCCCTCCGGGGTGGCCCGCTGGACCGCCATCCACGTGCGGTCGGCCGGCAGATGACAGTCACCGCAGGTGAGCGCCCGCTCGCCCTGCGGCGTCTTGCGCGGCATCATCGACACCAGCTCGTGCGCGAACTTGACGTTGCTCGGCCGCGCCTCGGTCGGCGGCGCCCACTCAACCCGGGGCCGCGTGGTGCCGTCGTGGCACGTCGCGCAGCTCTCGGCGTCCGGCCAGATGGGCAGGTCGGGGTCATCCTCCGCCCCCTGATGGCATTCCACGCAGGTCGGGAACAGGCTGCGGTGCTTGAGGTGATCGAAGCGGACGCGCTCGGCGGGCTCCTGGCCCTGGAGACCAGCCGGGAGCGCTGCCGCCAGGGCTACGGCGATGAGCAGTCGTCCCGTCATCGTTCGGCCCTCCCCCCCGGCAGCATCCGGATCGAGGGCGGCAGCCCTTGCAGGTCCGCGCCGCGCCCCAGCTGGAGCACCACCCGCGCGGCCAGCCGGAATTGATCCCAGTCGTACGCGGCCGCATCCGGCCGGTCATGCGATTCGTCGTAGCGGCTGGCCGACACGCCCAGCCGGACCGCCGTCGATGCCTCGAACTCGGCATCCACCCCGATCGTATGCGCGACGGCCTCATTGAAGCGGTACTCGAGTGGTCGCTTGACGGACGATCCCGTCAATGCGATCGACAGCCGCCGCGAGGGCGCGTAGGCCACGTGCCCCGCAAACCCGGCGGACGCCGCGCCCGGCCCGTACTCCGCCCGGTACACCCCGTCCACGGTCCACCCCGACGCGGGGGTCAGCGTGCCGCCCAGCTCCCACCGCCACCCATCGGACTCGGCTCCCTGGAACAGCGGCGTCGACGCCTCAGCGTCGTCGAATTCGTAGCGCTCGTACCGCCCCCGGACCGTGAGCCGCCGATGCGCTACCACGGAGACCGCGGCATCCGCCGCCCGGTACGCGACCGGGCTGAACGCGCCCCAGATGGTCCACAGGTCGAAATGCGGCCGGTAGCGTCGCAGCCCGACCTGCGCCCGCACCCGCCGGTCGGTATACGCGAGTGCCGCTTCCGCGCTGCCCCACCACCCGAAGGCCACATCGTAGTCGGCCCCGGCCGTGAGGCTGACACGCTCGTGCGGTCGCACCGCCCCCTGCAGGGCGAGGCGCTCGGAGACGAACTTGTCGGTCTTCGGGTCCACTTCGCGCTGGTACTCGACGCGGGCCTCCGCACCGCTCGAGCGCCAGCCGGCTCCGGCCCCGGCCACGATCTGCCGCGCGACCGGCTGGAAATCGTCGAGCGGGTTCACCGCCGGGCTTGTCGCCGGCAGGGCGCTTCCACGCGCCAGCCCCCAGCCGAGGTAGCCCTGGACGTCGAGCCCCCGCCGCCGGTCGCGCAGCTCGACCCCGGCCCCGTCGAACCCGGTGGTGCCGAGGCGCGAGGCGACGACCTGTCGTCCGAGGCGCACGGTGGCGCGGCGCGTCGCGTACTGGGCGTACCCCTCGAGCAGCTGCACCGCTGGCTCGGTCCCCGGCCAGTAGTCGGCGCCGCCGACGTCGGCGCCGAGGCGCCCGAGCGCGTGGACGCTCAGGCCCGCTACGCCGAGGCCCCACAGCGTCAGGTCCGCGGTGGTCGTGAGCGGCTGGCTGCGACGCTCGGGCCCGGGGCGGAAGAACGTGCAGTAGGCGGCGCCGGTGAAGCAGCGCACGGCGTAACCATCCGCGGACGTCGGACCCTCGCCCGGGGTGCTGACCGTGTCGCCGGCCGGGATGCTGTCCAGCGCCCAGCCGCGGAAGCTCACGGACTGGATGCGGGTGTCCAGCCGCAGGTGGTATCCCTGGGCGCCGGCCCCGGCTGCCCCAGCGAGGAGCAGCAACCCGGCGCCGGCGGCGCCGGCGCGGAATGGGGGGTTCAATGGAGTAGTGCCCATACGACGAGGACGATGACGAAGACCCCGAGGCCGAGGGAGACGAATCCCATGACCAGGGACCAGAGGTAGGCGGTGCGCGAGACCGGCGGTGCGACGAGCGCGTCGAGGGCGCCCGCCTGTCGCCGGCGCTCGTATTCCAGGGGGTGCTCTTCCTTCAGGTAGTCGACGGTATGGCGCCCCGTGAAGATGACGAGGTCGATTGGGAACTTCTCCGGCCGGAAGTGGACGTTGAAGAAGTGGATCGTGAAGATGAAGCTCATCGCCAGGAGAGCCTCATCGCCGTGCACGATCGTGGCGACGTTGAATACCCAGCCGGGCAGGAACCGCGCGAAGAACTCCGGGAACCAGAGCAGCAGCCCCGATCCCCCGATGATCGCGACACCCCAGAACACCGCCCAATAGTCGAACTTCTCCATGTAGCTGTAGCGCTCGAACCGTGGGCGCGGCCCGAGGCCGAAGAACCACTTGAACTGGGCGATCACGTCGCGGAGGTCCTTCAGCTGGGGCACCATCGAATCCGGCCCCCAGAGGATCTGCTTCAGCGGCCGGCCGCGCACGACCTGCAGCACGAGCGAGCCGATGTGGGTGAAGAAGTAGCCGAAGGTGATGATCGCGCAGACCCGGTGCAGGAACCCCGCAGCCTCGATCCCGCCCAGCGCGCGCGTCAGCCACCGTGCCCACGGGGCGGCCGCGAAGTGCAGCGGCAGCCCGGTGAGGACCAGGCCGATGAACGAGACGATGACGAGCGCGTGCAGGGTCCGCTGCAGCGGCGTGAAGCGCCAGAGGTGGGGCCGCCCGCCCCGATCGGCGGCGTCGAGTGCGCGTGGGGTCATGATCCCGTCCCGGCGCCGGCGGCGGCGCCCCCGTGTTCGCCACCGCCACGCGCCCGTTCAATGGCCACCCGCGTGAGCCACAGCAGCGTGTGGAGGAGGAAGAACGCCATCACGCTGACGAGCAGCGCGGTCATGAACAACCACACCCAGTAGAGCACGGGGTAGCCGGCCCGGTCGTGGGGGTCCCCGTGCGCGTAGTAGGCCGCGAAGTTCTGGTTCGCCGCCGGATGGCAGCGGCCGCAGGTGGCCACGAGGTTGGTCACGTACACCGACGATTGCGGGTCGATGGCCGGCCGCATGTCGTGCGGCGTATGGCAGTCGCTGCAGGTGGCCGCGAGCGTCGAGCCGAGGTGCGTCACCTTGCCGTGGTAGGTGTCGAAGTACGTCTCGTACAGCCGCTCGTGGCAGCTGCCGCATTCCTGCACCACGCCCAGGAACCACTCCGGCTGGTCGGCGCGCACGATCTCATGCGCCGAGTGGCAGTCGACGCAAACGGGCGCCGACTTGCCCGTGTCGGTGGTGTCGCCGGACGCGTACGCGAGGCCGTGGGCGGACCGGTCGTACACCTCGGTGATACCGACGTGGCACGCGCCGCAGGTGGCGGGGATGTTGCCCCGGTTCACCGACGACCCCGCCGAGTCGGCGGGGAGTACCTTGTGGGCGCCGTGGCAGTCGTTGCAGGTGGCCGACACCACGAGGCCGTCGCTCGTGAGGGCGCTGCCGTGCACCGTCTTGTGGAACTGCGCCACCGCGACCCGCGCCTGCGCCTTGTCGGCGGTGGAGAAGTAGGTACCGATGATCCCCGGGTCGGCGTGACAGCGCCCGCAGGTGGCCGCCACGTTGAGTGGGTGCGTCGGGGACCGGCGGTCGTCCTTGCCGTAGACGGTGTGCGACCCGTGGCAGCCGACGCAGGTCGGCGCGTCCCCGCTGATGACCGCGTTGGGGGCGTGGATCGAGGCCTGATAGTCGCGGCCCGCCGCTTCATGGCACGTCTCGCACGGCACGACCTTGGCGGTCGCGCCGTGCGGGTAGCCGGCGTCGTACCCGCGATGGCAATCCGCGCACTGCAGGCCGCTGTGGCGCGTGTCCGCGAGGATCGCGGCGGGCACGTACAGCGTCGTGTCCCGCGCCCGACCCGCCCGGCCGCCGAGGAAATCCCGGTTGGCGTGGCATTTCTCGCAGGTCACCCCCTGGGCCGCGAGCGTCGGCGCCCCCGCGAGCGTGCAAAGTGCGGCGGCGACGACGCCAAAGCGACTGCGTCGGGCGAACGATCGCGTGGACATCGCTCCTACCCTTCCTGGCCCGCGCGCATGGCCGGGATCTTGTGACACGCCTCGCACGGCCGGCTGGTGTAGTGCCCCGCCGCCTGGGCCACGTGACAGACCGTGCAGACCTGGCGCGTCCAGCGGTTGAGGGTCGGCATCTGGTCATGGCACTCCACGCACGCCACGTGCACCGTGCGGGTGTGCCGGGCGAGGACCCCGTCGCGGTGGCAGCTGAGACACGACCGGTCGGGCTGGTGGTGGGCCTCGTGACAGCTCTGGCAGCGCACCGCGCGGGCGCTCATGCCCGGGGCCGTGTGGCAGTCGCTGCACGCCACGTTCGCCCGTACGTGCACCGGATGCGAGAAGTCCCCCGCCGGCAGCGCGACGGTCTCGGGCGGCGCCCCGCCGGGCCCGGGGTGGCAAGCGGCGCAGTTCCGCGGGCGCACCTGCGGATGGTGGCACCCGCTGCACGCGGCCGGTGAGGCGAGCGTCGTGCCGCCGTGGTTCTCCAGGGGCGTGTGGCAGTCGGCGCACGACAGGCCGCCGCCCAGCACGTGCGGCTCGTGAGCGAACTCGAGGCCCTGGAACGACACCCGCGACCGCTCCACGCCGAGGTGGCAGCTGAAGCAGGCGCTCTCCCCCACCGCCGGGCCGAGGCTCACCTGCGGCACCGTGTACGGCAGGCCACCGGCGGTCACGGCCTGCCGGGTGAGGTCGAGGGCCGCGCGGAGCAGCTGGTCGGCGTAGAGGACGTTGTGCGCAGCCTTGCCGCGCCGCACCAGATCCACGTTCTCCTGGGCCAGGCGGAGCAGGCTGTCGGCCGTGGCCCGCCGCCGCACTGGCGCCGCCCCGAGTCGCGAGCGCGCCGCCGAGACCACCGGCGCCACCCGCTCCAGCCGCCGCTCCATCTCGCGCTGCCACGAGGGCAGCAGGTTGGCGTAGCGGACCCCGTGACACGACATGCACGACGCCTCGCCCGCGAGCTGCACCTGCTCGTGCCCGCGCACCGTCGTCGTCTGCCCGTGGCAGCCGAGACAGGACACGCGGGCCAGGAACATCCTGCTCGGCGCCTCGCGGGACTCGTGCCCGCCCATCCCGGCGTACATGCGGCGCTGCGCCTCGTGGGCGCCCGCGTGGCAGCTGCCGCAGTCAAGCTCGAACGTCGTGGCCAGCGACGTGACCCGGTGCTCGATCGGCGTGTGGCACTGCGTGCACTCCACATTGCGCTCGGCGATGTGGATTCGGTGCATCAGCGCCGTGTCCTCGAACTGCGCGATCCGCTCTGGCTCATTGTGGCACGTGAAGCACCGCGCACGGTCGGCCAGGCCCGTCCCCACCACCACTTCATTGTGACACGAGACGCACGAGATGCGGTCCCGGACGTACTGCTCGTGGTCCACCACGTAGCCGGCGGGGGACACGACCCGGGGGGGCGACGGGTGACAGCCGGTGCAGCCCGCCACCGGATCCCCCGACGGGCGGTCCTTGAAATGACAGAGGAAACAGGTGGCGGGTGTGACGGCGAGGTGCTCGCCCTGGACGATCTGCGAGTGGCAGCTCGTGCACCGCAGTTGCTTGCCGCGGCGCAGCTCGCCCAGGTGCTCCGTGTGATCGAAGCTCACCCCCGCGTAGTCGACCAGACCCTCGACCTTCCGCTCGGAGTGGCACCCCGACCGCAGGCACGCCGCATCCTCGACTTCGGCCCACGGTTTCATGCCGTACGCGCCGGTGACGTACTTCACGACCTGATTCGCGGCCTGGAGCTTCCCCATCGCTTCCGCGCGGATGCCGGGCGCGTAGTGGCACTTGATGCACGCCACGTCCCGGTGCGACGACGTCGCCCAGGAGTCGTAGTACGGCTGCATGATGTGGCAGTTGTCGCAGAAGCTCGGGCGGGCGCTGTACTCGATGAACCCGACCGTCGACACGGCCATCAGGATCACGCCGAGGATCGCCACCGGAACGAGGATCCGCAGCACGCGGGACAACCGCCGGCGCGGCGCAGGGGGAGCGGTCACGACCCTGCCTTCTTCCGCTCGATCCCGCGCAGCGTGAGCAGCGCCAGCGCCACGGACGCCAACGCGAGGAACCACACGGGCACGAGAGTCAGCAGCTGGTGCTCCCAGCGGTGCTCCTCGGCCACGTCCGCCATGCCGATCAGGTCGCGGGAGATCGAGCGCACCCGGCGGGTCAACTCCTCGAGCCGCGCCACATCGAGATCATGCTGGACCTGGGCGATCTCCAGGTAGGCGGTGAGCGCGGTGCGGTAGCGGAACTGCGCGTCCCCGCTCTGGCGACCGGCCCGGGTCAGCCGCGCGACGGCCTCCTCCGCCGCCCGCAAGTCCAGAGTGGCCTGGACCACGTCCCGCTGGATGTCCACGCCCAGGGTGTGGGCGCGGGTGCCGGGAGCGTGGCACTTGGCGCACGTCGCGGCGATGCGCTCGGCGGGCACCCGTTCGGTGTCGTGGTTGCTGTGACAGCCGAGACACCCGGCGATCTTGCCGTCCCGCGCCGCCTGTGCGTGCGGACCGGCGTCGAACGACTGGCTGACCAGCACGTGACAGCGCCCGCACACGTTCGCGATCTCGGTGACCGTCGGTGGCAGGGCCGAGTGGGTGCCATGACAGCCGACGCAGCTCGGGGAGGCGAAGTTCTGCTCGTCGAACAGGGCGATACCGTGCGCGCTGCGCCGGAAGCGGGCGAACTGATCGGTGGGGAGCCGGTACTTCCCCATCATCGCGGCATCCTCGTGACAGCGGGCGCACGTCGCCGGGATGTTCGTCGGATGGGTGTTGCTGCGGGCGTCGTCGGGCCGCAGGATGGTGTGCGCATCGTGGCAATCGGTGCACGTGGGCGCGTTGAAGTCGCGATTGCCCAGCAGCAGCCGCCCGTGTCGGCTGGTGCGGAACTCCGCGGCCTGCCCGGTATGCAGACCGTACTGGCGCATGCGGTTCGGGTCGGAATGGCAGGAGCCGCACAGCGCCACGATCGCGACCTTGTCGGGCTTGCCGACGAACCGGCCGCGATGGCCGGCGGGCAGCACCGTCGCGGCGGGGTCACCCCCGTGGCAGTCGTGACACTTGATCCCCCGCTCGGCGTGCACCCCCATCACGAACGCCGAGCGCATGTCGGCGTGACAGGCGACGCAGCCGTAGCTGGTGTCGGGTGGGATCGTGACCCGCCCGCCAGCGGACTGAGCCACCGCCCCGCTCGCGGGCACGGCGGCGGCCGCGCAGGCGACCAGCACGGCGAGCAACGCGGCGCGGCTCATCGTGCCGAGTCCTGTGCCGCGGCGGTGTCGGCGGGGGGCGGTGCCTCGCTCGGCGGGGCCCCGGCCGGAACCGGGCGGCGCAGCTCGGGCCGGGGTGGCGCCGAGCCCAACTGGCGCCCGGCGAGCCAGGCGGCGAGGAACCCCACGAAGAACAACGCCCCGAGCGCCGCGACCACGGGCCGGCGGCGGAGCTGCCGTTCCGGGCCGCGATCGAACAGCGGCATCAGGGCGAGACCCAATCCCAGCAGACTGAACGCGGCGAAGCCCCAGGGGCCCACGTAATGAGCGAGCGCGCGCGACACATCGACGGCGATCCAGGTGGAACGCATCGCCTCCGGCAGGCGCGCGGGGTCCGCGGGATCCCCGAGCGGCCGCGGCCACAGCACCGCGGCGCTGAGAACGACGGCGCACACCAGCACGGCGACCATGAACGACCGCAGCAGGTGATTGGGGAAGAAGCGGCGACCCGGCCCCGCGGGGACCGGCCCGTGCTTCGGGGCGGCGACGCCGTGGCGACGGATCACGGTGAAGTGGAACATGAGCAGCGCGAACGCGGCCCACGGCAACACGATCACGTGGACCGCGAAGAAGCGGCTCAGCGTGGCGCCCGACACGATCGGGTCGCCGCGGACCAGGTTCGTCAGGGAACCGCCGATGAGCGGGACGCCCGCCAGCACGTTCAGTGCCTCGGTCACCGCCCAGTAGGCCCACTGGTCCCAGGGCAGCAGGTAGCCCGTGGCCCCGAAGGCGAGCACCACGAAGAACAACAGGATGCCGGCGAGCCAGGTCGTCTCCCGCGGCGGCTTGTGGGCCGCATCGATGAAGACCCGCGCCATGTGGGCCAGGGTCGCGATCACCACGAGGTTGGCCGCCCACACGTGCACATCGCGCATCAGCCAGCCCAGCGTGATGCCCGACACGATGTGCTGGACGCTCGGGTAGGCCTCCGACACCGAGGGGCGGTAGTGGACAGCCAGCAGCACGCCGCTGACGACGAGCAGGATGAACAGCAGATACGCGATGCCTCCCAGGGCGTGCCGCCATCCCACGTGCGGGGGCAGCCGGTGGGCCAGCGCCTTGCGCCACGCCTGGTCGATGGGGAGGTGGGTGTCGATCGACCCGTAGAGCAGACCGAGGAACCGCGGCACCGCGAGCAGACCGGCATCGGTGCTGGCCTTCACGTCGGCCCAGAACTGGGACAGCCACTCGCGGGTCGCGCGCCAGACCCGGGCCATCACCGGTGCTCCGTCACGTACACGGCGCCCTGGCGCACGAACGCGTCGTACCGCAGCAGGGGGACCGTGGTGAGGCCGCGGACCACGTTGCCATGAAGGTCGTACACCACGTAGGAGCACGGCGACACGATGCGGGCGGAGGCGCGGTCCCACTCGAGGATACAGCCGTCGATGGGGGACGTCCCCTGCAGTGCGGCGTACTCATCGCCGTTCCGGACGACGAGGACGACGCGGGAGCCCCAGGTGATCACGCGGCTCGCGCTGTCCGGCATGTCGGTCGCTGCGACGCGCACGGCTGGCTGCAGCTCGGGGACCGCGAGGTGGTCGCCCGGGAGCAGGTACCCCGCCACGCCGAGACTCGCGAGCACCAGCGTCAGCAGGATGACGCCGCCGAGGAGGTACTCGTTGAACCCCGGGTCCCAGTCCAGTGCCTCGTCTGAGGCCTGGTCGGTCGGGCGCTCCACGGGCATGCCTTTCCTCCTGGTGACTGCTCCCTGAAACAACCACCGGCCCCGGATGACCGCAAGAATCCGGGGCCGGTGTCGGGCGTCGTGGGCCCCCTCGCGCGTTTACCGCGAGGAAACCCCGGTCGGAGGCCGCTGCAGCTGCGGCGTTAGGTCCATGGGCGGCGACGGCAGTGCATAGTGATCGATCAGATAGCTGATCGAAGACGACAGCAGTGCCTCCAGCAGGAACGGGTTGTGCACCCCCTCGCCGCTCGACTTGTGCGCCGTGTTCGTGCTGCTGACGGCACAGGGGGTGGCGTTGGGATTGGCGCAACTCTTCTGGCCCGCCACCTTGAAGCTCGCCCACTGCGGACGCTCGTGGGTATAGGCCAACTGCGCGTTCCAGATCGCGCCCTCTGCGGCGGTCAGCGTGGAGTCGTACAGGTTGATCTCGTTCGAATCGTTGGCCGCGATCGCCTGCGCGAGCACCTGCGGCAGCACGCCCGAGTCCGTGGGGTCAATCACGGAGTCGTTGTCCGAGTCCGTCCACAGCAGGTCGGTCAGGAGGTTCATGCGGGACCGGACCGCGGTGAACGCCGAGCGGGCGGCGGCTTCGTCACCGTGACAGCCGGCGACGGCGCAGCCCTTGAAATTCCGGTCAGCGAGGGCGCAGGGACCGGGCGCCGGAAGACCGGTCACGGGATCGAGACACCCGATCGCCTCGAAGGTGTGCCCCACGCTGCGGAGCACGAAGTCGCCGGTCACGGCATCGTTCACGTCGAACATGTAGACGTGGCAGGACGCGCACAGACGCGGGTTCGCCTCGGTGCCGTGCGTGCCGGCGATCCCGTCGGCGGAGCCACCGGGGAAGTTCGGCGGGATCCAGCCGGCGTCCTCGCCGATCACCAGGAGCCCCTGAGCGGCGTGCGGGCCGCGTCGGGTGATCCCGCTGGCGGGCGGATGGCCCTCGCGCGAGTGACACCGCACGCACAGCTGCGCGCGACTCGGCTCCGCGAGCGGCGCCCGCAACTGCCCCTCGTTCGCCGCGTTGTGCGGATCGTGGCACACGGCGCAAACGATGGGCTGATAGCCCGTCGGATTGGCCTGCTCGATGAAACGCGTGCTCTCGTTGAACGTCACGCGGATCGCCTCGCGACCCTCGTGACAGGTGTTGCAGGGCGACCGGCCACCCTCGTCGATATAGGCCGTCCCGCCGTATCCGTGCTTCGACTCGGCCCACTGCTCGACGAAGGGATGGTGCTCGCCCTGATGGCACTCGCCGCAGCCGTTCTTCGCGGTGGCGAGATCCGAGGGAATCCCGATCGATGCGAGCGGGCCGGCGACCCCGTCGGGCAGCGAGGCGTGCTCGAACCCCGCGCCGTGGCAGCTCTCGCACTGCACGTCGTGGTAGCTCGCATCCGCGACGGCGTTGTAACCGGCGGCGGTCGAGTCGGCATTGCCCAGCTCGTTCACGCTGTGGCAGCCCTCGCAGAACGCCTGGGACGAACCCGAGTTCTGGAGGTCCTCCCACGCATTGGCGTGTGCCGTGCCCACCCATTGCGCTTGCGTGCTCGCGTGACAGTTGCCGCACGCCGTCTGCTTGCTGGCCTCGTCGAAATAGCCGAGGAACCCGTTGACCGCGTCCACAGGCGGGTTGAAGGGACGATTGACGTACACAATCTGTTCATCGGTACAGGCCCCGAGGCCCGCGACGAGCCCGACGAGGATCGCCAGACGACCGAGCTTCATACGTTCCCTCCTCCACATCCCGCGGACGGGTAGTGCCGGCTCCGTAGTACTACGTAAGGATCATCCTGTGGACGATTCTACCTCGCGCCGGCATGAGGCTGCAAGCTGTTGTCGTGTAACAGATTCCGCAATTTCGATTCATCCTGTCTTCAATCATTCTTCAGGGTCCCGCAAACGACTGCCTCCGCAGGTGCTTGAGACGGCGATGCTCCTCGCGCTCCCGTTCCTCCAGGGTGCGCCGTACGGTGGTGATCTGCGTCGCCAGGACCGGCGCGACGCGCCGCTCGAGCGTGTTCACCTGCCGCGAGGTCTGCGCCAGGGCCTCCCCCAGCCGCCGCAGCAGCATCTCCCGCGGCGCGGCCTCGAGCAGCAGGTCGGCGAGTGCCTCGAACCGGCTGGCGGCTTCGATGGCCGCGGGGCCGGTGGCGACGGGCGGCGTGCCGCGCGCCGGCAGGGTCCGTATCGCCGGGGGCCGTTCCTCGATGCGCGACACCGCTACCCCCCACACCAGGCCCGGCGTGACCTCGACAGCCACCTCGCGGGCGGGCCACGCGATCGCCGCGAGCCCCGTGCGGCCGTGGACGGAGAGCGCGCGCCACAGGGCGGGATACGCGCGCCGCGCCTCGGTCTCGACCCGCGCCCGAGCATCGGCAGCCGGTCGCGCCAACCGGAACAGCTCGCTCACCAGCGCTTCGCGCTTGCGGCGCAGCAGCTCCACGCCCTTGGTGACGCGGGCTAGCCGGCGACCC
>DASPFU010000093.1:0-8463 GCA_035620935.1 Gemmatimonadales bacterium | reverse complement strand
GTCGGTGCGCCCGAGGATGCCGACGACGGTGCCGCTGTCCACCACCGGGAAGTCGGGCTGAGACTGTGCCAGGATGAGCTCCACGGCGCGCCCCAGGGTGTCGTCCGGCGACACGGAGTGGACCTCGGTGAGCATCGCCTGGTGGACGGGGATGCCTCCCAGGGCCGAGCGCATCTGCACCATGCTGCTCTCCTGGGCCGCGCCGATCCAGACGAAGAACGCGATGAACAGGAGGAAGGGGTTGCCGACCACCACGAGGCCGAAGAACCCGAACAGCAGGGCGATCCCCTGCCCCAGGGCCGCCGCGATCTGGGTGGCGCGGGTGTAGGGGAGCCGGAGGGCGAGGAGCGACCGCAGCACCCGCCCGCCGTCCATCGGGAACGCCGGGATGAGGTTGAACCCCACCAGGACCAGGTTCACCACCATCAGCCGCTCGACGAACGAGCCGGCCGTCATCGTCAGGGTCTCGATCGGCACCAGCGCGCCGGTGGCGCTCAGCCCCAGATACAGCACCCCGGCGATGACGACGTTCACCGCGGGCCCGGCCACGGCCACCCAGAACTCCTGCATCGGCTGGTCCGGCATCCGCTCGAGACGGGCCACGCCGCCGATCGGCAGCAGCGTGATGTCGCGGGTGCGGATGCCGTAGCGCTTCGCGGTGAGCGCGTGGCCGAACTCGTGCAGCACGACGCACGCGAAGATCGCCAGCATGAACGCGATCCCGTCCGCGACCGCCAGGGCGGTGCGACCCTCGACCCAGTGCACCACCCCGACCCACCCGATCAGCAGCCCGAAGGTCGCGTGCACGTACACGCCGATCCCGGCGAACGTGCCCAGCTTCCAGGACCACTTCATCCCGGGTGCCTACCGCGCCAGCAGCTCGTCCGCCAGCGCGCCCGCGTCATAGACCTTGCGCAACGCTTCGACGATGCCGCGCGCGTCCACCCACACCGAGCGGTTCCTCGCCTCGGAGTACAGGAACCGGCCCGGCAGGCTCTCGATGTTGCCGTCGAAGATCAGGCCGACCACCTCGCCGTCACGATTGATCACGGGCGACCCCGAGTTGCCGCCGATGATGTCGTTGGTCGAGATGCCGTTGAGCGGGGTGGCGAGGTCGAGCGAGTCCCGCCGCGCCATCCAGCGCTCCGACAGGTGCCACGGCTCCTTGCCGCCCCACCCCGCCGACCGGTCGTAGAGACCGTGGTAGGTGGTGAAGGGCTGGGCCATCGTGCCGTTGTAGGGGTAGCTCTTCACCTCGCCATCCGAGATCCGCAGGCTGAACGTGGCGTCGGGCGCGACGCTGTTCCCGTACACCGCGAGCAGGGCCCGGGCGACGCGCTCGGTCTGCACGGCCTCACGGTTCTGCAGCGCCGTGACCTCCTGCGTCACCTGGCGCTCGAGCGGATCGATCGTGCGCGCGAGCGCCAGGAACGGATCGGTCGAGGCCGCGATGGCGGCGGCGCCGCCCTGGACCAGCGTGCGGCGCTGGTCCGCCGTGGCGATCGCCGTCCCCCGCACCATCGCCTCGGCCGCGGCCTGCGGCGTCCGGCCGCCCAGCGCGGCGCGGTGCACCGGGTCGTTCGCGGGCAGGCGCCGGGACATCGCCTCGAGCCAGCTGGCGAGCAGACGCCGCTCGACGGCGGTATCGACCGGGGTCGCCGAGTAGAGCACGCGCTCGAGCTGGGCGCGGTTGGCGTCGCGGAACGGCGCCAGGCGGGCGGAGTCCGGCTTGGCCATCTCGACCGGATACCGCACGATGAGCCCGGCGAGGTTGAGCAGCCGTGCGCCGAACGCGCTCGCGGTGTGGAAGCGGCGGCGGCCGTCGAGCGCCGACAGCTCGCGGTTGATGCGCGTGATCTCGGTCCACGCCGTCTCGTACTGCCGCTTCAGCGCCGGGTCGGCGGCCACCTTGGCCCGAAACGCCATCTCCCACGACTGCTTCCGCGCCATCAGGGTCGGGTCCAGCAGGCCGCCCTGGTATCCGCCGACCGCCTTCTGCGAATTCTCGGCGATAAACAGCGGGTTCCGCAACGCCTGTGCCCGCTCGGGACTGAGCGCGGACAGCTCCTTGTAGACCGCGATCTGGCGGGCCAGTGCGTCGAGCTGATACGGATACTGATAGTCCCGCAGGAACTCGAGCTGGGCCATGGTGTTGAGCCGGCCGGTGGACCCGGGGTTGCCGATCACGAAGACGAGGTCGCCCTCGCTCGCGCCCTTCGCGCTCCAGCGAAAGTGGTGCGTCGCCGCGAGCGGTGCCGAGTCCTCGTACACCCGGTAGAACGACACGTCGAGGTCGTGGCGCGGGAAGGTGAAGTTGTCCGGGTCCCCACCGAAGAACGTGATCCCGTCATCCGGGGCGAACACGAGGCGGACGTCGGTCCAACGCCGGAAGGTGTAGAGCTTGTACTGCCCACCCCGATACATCGTCACCACCTGGCAGAACAGTCCCGGCTCCGTCGCGCTGCAGCGCTGCTCGATCTCGCGAATGCGACCCGCGCGCAGATCGGCCGCGCGGTCCGGGCCGGTGCCCACCGGCACCGCCGCGTTGACCGAGTCCGTCACGTCGCGGATGCCCCGCAGCTGGTCCATCGTGAAGTTCGGGCAGGGTCGCTCGTCCTCGCGCCGCGTGGCGTAGAAGCCGTTGCTCAACAGGTCCTCGCCCTCGCGGGTGGCGGCGGCGATGCACGAGCGGGCGCAGTGGTGGTTCGTCATCACGAGCCCGCCCGACGACACGAACGAGGCGGTGCATCCCGGCTGCCGCGCGGTGGACATGCGGACGTGCTCGATCCACTCGGGCGCGGGCCGGAACCCGTAGCGCGTCGCCCAGTACTCGAGCGGTGGCTGGTCGAAGGTCCACATCTTCCCGGTCTCGAGGCCGGGGTATTCGCCCGGCTGTTGCGCGGCGAGCGGGAGCGCGACGGCAAGCGCGAGGAGCGCGGCGAGCCGGATCGAGTGGCGACCAGCGTCAGTCATCGAGTGTCTCCGTGGTGGGTGCGTGAGGGGTGCCGGTGTGGTTTCTAACCGCGGGCCGGAGGTGGCGCAAGTCGGCCGCCGCGGGAGGCCCGCCGGCGGCTGCTCAGGTCACGGACGATCCCGGTGAAGAACCGCTCGCCGCCGGCGCTGCCTTCGGCGAACGACACCTCGATCGGGATGTGCCGCCCGGCCTTGTGACGGCCGACCAGCTCCACGCCGTCCCAGGACAGCGTCTTGTGACCCGTCTCGACGTAACGGGCCAGCGCCGCCGCGTGGCGATCCCGCAGCTCCTCGGGCATCAGCAGGGTCAGCGGCTGCCCCATCAGCTCGGGCCGCGAGTACCCGAAGATGCGCTCGAGGGCGGGATTGGTGAACAGGATGCGGCTGCGGGCGTCGATCGTGACGACACCGTCGGCCGCGACGCCGAGGGCCAGGCGGTAGCGCTCCTCGCGCTGGCGCAGCGAGGCGGCGAGCTCGAGGTGCGCCGCGATCGCGCCCGCCAGCTGCTCCAGCAAGGCGAGGTCCTCCTCCTGCCAGCGCCGCGGCGCGCGGTCGAGCGCGCACAGCGTCGCGACCACGTGCCCGTCGCGGCTGCGCACCGGCGCGCCGGCGTACGCCGGGAAGCCGAGGTCGGCGAGGCTGTGCCGGTCGCGCGCCAGGGTGGACTCGCTCGCGTCGTCGATGGCGAGCGGCTGGCCGGTCTCGATCACGTCGCTGCACGGCGACCGGGCGAGGGGCGAGTCCTCGGCAGCGGCAGTGCCGGCCGCGGACTTGAAGCTCTGCCGCTCGCCGTCCGTCACCGCGACGAGCGTGACCGCGACGCGCAGCGCCGATCGGGCCAGCGCCGTGAGGTGATCGAGGGTGTCGTCGCCCCGGGGATCGAACAGGCCGAGGCGCTGCACGGCGGCGAGCCGGCCGGGATCGGTGAGGGTCGAATGAGCGTCGGGCGCCATGGGTCCACGGTAGGCTGCACCGCGGCGCGACGGATGTCAAACGAGGGACGAATAACGGCGGTCGGACTCGAACCGACGACCCCGCATCCGCGGTGTCGCGGATTCCCTCGAAACCTGCCTCCCGCGCGCGCGTACAGGAGGGACCACCCACGCCCGAGGACTCGCATGGCAGGCCGACTGTTGCTGTCGGGACTCATCGCGCTGGCGGTCCCTCCGGCGGCGCAGGTTGCGCCCGCCGGTCGCTGGGAGTTCACATCCACATCGATGCGCGGCGATCCCCTCACGGGGACGATCTACCTGACCACCCTGCCGGGGGGCGGCACCTGGGGGCGCATCTTCACCACCATCGACGCGCCCAACACCGTCACCCGCGCCGCCCGCGAAGGGGACAGGCTCGTGGTCGCGGCGCTGCTGGACGGGGGACTCGAGATCGAATTCGCCTTTCACCCCGAGGGCGACTCGCTGGCCGGCGCCTGGCGGGTTGGCGACCGCAGCACGCCCGCCACGGCGCGACACGTCGAGGGACCCGCCCCCCTGCCCCCGATTCCCTGCCGGGCGCGGGGTCTGCGGGAGACGGTGCGATGCGCGGTGTATCTCGTCCCCGAGAATCGCGCGAGTGGGGAGGGACCGACGATTCCCCTCACCATCGTGATCCTGCCGGCCGACTCCGCCCGGCGGGGGGCGCTGTTCCATTTCGCCGGCGGACCCGGGCAGGCGGCGAGTGAATTCGCCGACGGCAACGCGCAGCGGTTTGCGGCAGTGCGCCGACATCGTGACATCGTGATGTTGGACCAGCGCGGCACCGGTGGCTCCAACGGGCTGCCGTGCGACTTCCCGTCGCCACAAGCCAGGGCGGCGCTGCTGCTCGGCAACACGTTCCCGCCGGACGACGTGCGTGGGTGCCGCGATACACTGACCCACCGGGCCGATCTGCGGCAGTATCACACCGCGGTCGCCGCCGACGACGTGGCCGACGTCGCGCGCTGGCTGGGATACGAGCGGATCGATCTCTACGGGGGGTCGTATGGCACTCGGGCCGCGCTGGCGGTGATGCGCCAGCATCCCGGCCTGGTCCGCACGGCGACGCTGCGCGCCGTCATCGCGCCCGACGGCAGTCTGCCGCGGGACAACCCAGCCGGCGCCCAGGCTTCGCTCGACCGGGTGTTCGCGGCCTGCGCGGCGGAGGCGCCGTGCCGCTCCGCGTTCCCCGATCTGGGCGGGGACTTCCGCGCGCTGCTCGACCGCCTGGACACGTCACCGCCCGTGGTGACGGTGCGTGATCCGGTCTCGGGTGACAGCGTCGCGCTGTCGCTCGATCGTGGCGTCGTGGGCGGGGCGCTGCGGCGGATGCTCATGGATGGCGCGCTCATTCCCTCGGTGCCCTTCACCATTCATGCGGCTGCCCGGGGCGACTTCGAGGTGTTCCGCCGGGGGATCGAGCGCACCCTCGGCGTCGCCGGGTCGCTCTATTGGGGGATGGGGTTGTCGGTGGTGTGTGCCGAGGACCCGCCGATCATCCGCGCGCGCGGGCTTCCCGATGCGGACGCGTCCTTCCTCGGGAACGGGCAGGCGCGCTCGTTGCTCGAGATCTGTGACGCGTGGCCACGGGGCGCGCCGCCGCCCGGCTACGACCAGCCGGTGACCGTGACGATTCCGACCCTGGTCCTTTCAGGCGAGTTCGACCCGGCAACGCCCCCGGAATGGGGGGCGGCGGTCGCCCGGCAGCTGCCCAACAGCGTCCACCTGATCATGACAGGGGTGTCGCACGCGCCATTCCCGGCCTGCGCGCAGGCCATCATGACCGCGGTGGTCGAGCGCGGGAGCGTCGCGGACGTGGACACGTCGTGCGTCGGGGCGTTGGCGCGGGCGCCGTTTCAGACCGGGGGGTGATCACCTCGAGGACCGCCGGACGGCAGCCATCCAGGATCCACGCCCACGATGCGCGGGGGCATGACACGAGCCCGCCCCGGGGTTGCCCGAGGCGGGCTCCGTCCAAGTAGCGGCGGTCGGACTCGAACCGACGACCCGCGGATTATGATTCCGCTGCTCTGACCAGCTGAGCTACGCCGCCCCGACGGGGAGAATCCTACCAAAGACGGCTGGGACGGACAAGACGGACGGGACGGACCTATTCCCCCTGCCGCCCCAGGTTCGCGAACCAGTTGAGCACCACCATCACGGTCTGACTGCTGGCCTGGTCCGGCCGGATCATCACGAACGAGCGGCCGTCCCGCGCGACGTCGTAGTTGGGGTAGATCATCCCATTGATGAACGGACCGGTGAACAGCCGGTGCGTCTCGCTCAGGGCGAACGCGGGCTCGGTGCGCACGCTCGCCTGCATCATCGCAGCGCCGTTGCGGAAGAAGATCGCGCGCCCCGAGGGCGCCCAGCGCGGCTCCGTGCCGCCACCGTTCGACACCTGCGCCCGACCACCCGGTCCCGGGAACGGCCGCACGTACACCTCCGCCCGGCCGGACTCCTCCGACACGTACGCCAGCCAGCGCCCGTCGGGCGACAGCGCCGGCGAGTGGTTGTCGAACGCGGGGCTGCGCAGCAGCTCCCGCGGGGCGCGGTCGCCGTCGAGCCGCACCCAGGCGAGGTGGCGTCTCTCCCCGCCCGCCCCACCGCCCTGACGGTAGACCAGGGCGCCGCCGTCCGGCGTGAACGCGCCCGCCCACTGGTCCTGCGGCGCCACGAGCAGCGACTCGGCGGGCGCGCTGCCGTCCGCGGCGATCCACGCCAGGTCCACTCCGCCACTGCCGCGGCGCGAGTAGGCGACGCGCCGGCCGTCGGGCGTCCAGATGGGCCGCTGCGCCGTACGATCGAACGTGAGCCGCGTGAGGATGCGTTGCGACCGGTCGAACACCCAGATGTCCGACGATCCGGCCTCGTTCACCGTCACGGCCACGCGCCGGCCGTCCGGCGACAGCGCGGGCACGCTGAAGTCGCGGGTCTCGGTCCCGAGCTCCTGCACACCGCCGCCGGCGTCCACCAGCGCCAGGGTGCCCCGCCCCTGGGCCCCCGCGGCGAACGCGAGGGTGCCGTCGCGCGACACGCCCATCTTGGCAGTGCGACTGCTGGGGCCGACCTGCACGCTCTCGGCGACCGGCACTGGCGTCGGTGTCACCGCCAGGCGGCGCGCGTCGAAGGGCAGCGCCACCACGGTCCCGATGCTCAGGGCGGCGCCCGAGTCGATCAGGGCGACGAGGACGTGGCCGCTCGACACGTAGTGCGGGTTGCCGCCGAACACATCGAACGGCTTCACCACACCGCTGGACAGCGTCACGGCGGCCACCCGGTCCACGGCGCCTGTCGTGGCGGTGACGAGGACGGCGTCCCCGCCGGGCAGGAACTCGGGCCACCGGTAGGACTCCGTGGACGTCGAGTCGCGCGCCGCGACGGTCACGGGAGTCCCGCCCGACGCCGGCACGCGCATCAGCCCGCGGGCGTCGGCGAATACGATCTCGCCCCGGTCGCCCCAGCTCGCGCCCCAGAAGCTCCCGTCGACGTCGCAGATCGGCAGCGCGGGACCGCCCGCGAGCGCGACCTTGAGCAGCCGCGTCCCGGCGTTGAACCCCACCCAGGTCCCGTCGGGGGAGAAGAACGGGTTGGCACCACCCGTCGTGCCGGGGATCGGTACCGGCTCCACCTGGTTGAGGCTGCGCGAGAATAACTGGTCGCCCGCGCCCCCGTTCCCGACGAACACGATCCGGGAGCCGTCGGGAGACATCGAAATCACCTGTGCCGTCAGGCCGGTGGCGACCTCGGGCGTGAGGTTCAACGCGAACCGGCCGATCGGTGGCGGGATGGGCGCCGGCCGGAGCCGCTCGCGGGCGAGCAGGCCGAGCGTGACGAGCAGCAGCACCCACGGCGCGACGACCGAGGGCCGGCGCCACAGGGCATTGCGCGGCGCCCGGGCGGCCGCCGCAGCCGCCGTCACCGCGGCCGAGCGCCCGCCGGGGAGCACCATCCCCGGAGTGCCCAGCGCGGCGGCGAACTCGGCCGCCGAACCGAACCGGTCGGCCGGCAGCTTCGCCAGCGCCGCCTGCACCGCCGCCTCGACGTGCGGCGGGATCGTCTTGCGCTGCAGCGTCAGCGAGCGCGGCTCCTCGGTCATCACCCGGGCGATGATCGCCTGCGCCGTCGGCCCCGTGAACGGCGGCTCCCCCGTGAGCATCTCGTAGAGCACGCAGCCGAGCGCGTACACGTCCGACTTCGACGTGATCTCCCGCTCGCCCATCGCCTGCTCGGGACTCATGTAGTGGGGAGTGCCGAGCGACATCCCCGTCTCGGTCATCCGGGTGCCGCCGTCCGAGCGGCTCACCGCCAGCGCGATCCCGAAGTCCGCCACCAGGGCGCTGCCGTCGTGCAGCAGGATGTTCTCCGGCTTGATATCGCGGTGCACCACGCCGTGCCGGTGCGCGTAGTCGAGCGCTCCGGCCACCTGCGTCGCGATGCGCACCGCCTCCTCCACCGGCAGCTGCTTCTCCTTGCGCAGCCGGTCCCGCAGCGACTCGCCCTCGATGAACGGCATCAC
>DASPFU010000092.1:0-3290 GCA_035620935.1 Gemmatimonadales bacterium | reverse complement strand
TCGCGGTTGGGGGACCGGGGACGGGGGACGGGGGAGGGGTGGTGCTCGTGTATGCGGAGCCCAGATCATGGAAAGGGCGGGCCCTGCTCGGGGAGCGGTCGCTCGGACGCCTGCGGACGCTCGTCCCCGGCGCGGACCTCGTGGTGCTGTTCGGGCACCCGCGCCTCGTGGCGCAGATCCCCTTGGGACCGCCGGTGCTCGGCGCCTGGCACGGGCAGCCCCTGATGCAGCGCGCGGCGGCGCGATGGGTGGTGGCGCGGCGCGGCTGAGCGATCCTAGCGGCGCAGCAGGCCCTGGCTCTCGAGGAACCGCACCAGCAGGTGGCTCGGCACGGCGTAGACGATGCGGCCGTCGGACTCGCGCTGGCCCCCGAACAGCACGCCGACGACGCGCCCGCGGCGGTCGAACACGGCGCTGCCCGAGGCGCCGGGCGCGCCATAGCCGTCGACCTGCACCAGATTGGTGAGCACCTTGCTCACCGTCCCCACGATGAGACTGGGATCGGCGATCGGGACGGTCCCGTTGCGGTCCATCGGCAGGTCGAACCCCAGTGGGTAGCCGAGCATCGCGACCGGGTCCCCCCGCTCGACGCCCTCCCGTTCCCGCACCAGTCCCGCCACGTGCGGGTTGCCACCGCGGATCGCGGTGCGCACGATCCCGATGTCGATGTCCTCCGCGACGGCGACGACGTCTCCGCGGAACAGCTGGGCCGATCCCGCGAACATCACGCCGATCCGGGTGGGCCGTCGGCCGCCGTCCTCGCCCGTGAGGACGTGGCGGTTGGTGACGATCGTCCCCTGGGAATCGATGGCGAAGCCGGTGCCGCTCACCACCTGGCCTGGGCCGTACTCGACCACGAGCAGGACCACCGCGTCCTGGTTGGCACGCGAGATCGCGCGGTAGTCCACGCCGGCGGCGCCAAGCAGCGCGCGCTGGCGGCTCTCCGCGGCCGCGAGCGCGTTGCGCAGGCGCGCCATCGTCTCGGCGTTGCCGCCGGCGGCCAGCTCGCCGCGCAGCTGCTCGGTCTCGGTCTGCGCCTGGGTGAGGGCGTCGCGCAGGCCGGCGAGCTCGCTCTGCAGCTGGCTGGCGATGCGTTGCCCCTCGAGCGCCAGGCTGTCGGCCCGGGCGCGGAGCTCGGCGAGCTCGCGCGCGCGATCGCGCGTGCCCTTCCATTGGAGTACGCCGAACGCGGCCACGGTCACCACCAGGAGGCTGAGCAGGACCTTGGTGGTGCGGCGGAGGTCGCGGGTCTGGCGCGCGACCTCCTGGGCGACGCGGACCGCCGTGCTCGACCGCGGGGCCCGCTCGCCGGCGCGCGGGGCCGGCGCGACGGCCGCCGGCACCACGCCGGCCGGCCGGGAGGGACGGATGGCGGCATCCGCGGTGGAGAGCAGGGGGTCACCCTCGGTCTCCACCGTGCGGAACTCGACGGCGGGACCCTTGGGGCCGAAACTGACGACGTCCCCGCTCGCGAGCGCCGCATCGCCCGTCACCTTCTGCCCGTTCAGCCAGGTGCCGTTCTTGCTGCCGAGGTCCTGGAGCACGTAGCCCGCGGCGCGGCGCAGGATCGCCGCGTGGCGGATCGAGACGTCGAGGTCCCGCTCGCTGTCGAAGCGGACGTCGGAGAGGGGGTGCCGCCCGATGCCGATGTAGGCCTTGGCGACGCTCTCGGTCTGCCCGGCGCGGGCGCCGGACAGGAACTTGAACTGCGCCTTCACGTGTGGCGGAGGAGGGCGAGGGCCACCGCGGCCGCCGCGACGAGGACCAGCGCGCCGACGAGCACGCGGCCCTGGGAGCGGGAGCGGCGCGAGGGCACGGGCGGGGGGCTGCCCTTGTAGACCGGGACCGGCTCCGTACTCGTCTCGGTGTCGATCAGCGGGTAGACCTGGTGGCCCACGGCCTCGTCGGCCTTCGAGTGCCGCAGGGCCTCGCCGTCGAACCGGGCCACGATCACGGTGATGTTGTCGGGCCCGCCCCGCTCGTTGGCGAGCGAGATGAGCCGGTCGCACGCCTGGACCAGGTCCTGCGTCTCGGTGACGATCGCCGCGATCTCGTCCTTCTTCACCTGTCCCGACAGCCCGTCGGAGCACAGCACCAGCAGGTCGCCCTTGCGCACGTCCTGATGGGTGAGGTCGACCTTGACCTTGGCGTCGGGGCCGAGGGCCTGGAGGATGATGTTGCGGCGCTCGCTCTGGGCGGCCTCCTCCTCGGTCAGCTCGCCCGCCTCCACCAGGCGCTGCATCAGCGACTGGTCCTTGGTGAGCTGGTGGGCCCGGCTGCGCCGGATCAGGTACGCGCGGCTGTCGCCGACCTGCGTGAGATAGAGCTGGTCGCCCAGGACGCCGACCGCCGTGGCGGTGGTGCCCATCCCGCGGACCTCGGGATGGCTCTTGGCGTGCTCGTGGATGCGGCCGTTGGCCGTTTCCACGGCCTCCTTGAGCCGGAAGGCGAAGCGCTGGGGCGTGGCGTCCGGGTCGGCGAGCCAGTTGGTGAGCAGGTGCTCGTAGATCACCTGCGTGGCCATCTCGCTCGCCAGCTCGCCCGCCGCCGCGCCCCCCATCCCGTCCGCCACCACGAACAGCGAGCCACGCTCGCCGATCTCGTGGTCGCGCACGGCGGGCTTGAGGGACGCTTCCTGACGCGTCAGGTCGGCGACGAGGAAGTTGTCCTCGTTGTGGTCGCGGGTGCGGCCCGTGTCCGTCTTCGCGAACACGCTGACCCGGATGTGCTTGGCGCGCCCGAAGAACACGAGGGTCATGGGCCGCTCAGGTCGCGCACCAGCGCCTGGTAGGCCCGGCTCGACGGGTCGTGTGCCACGCTCTTGCGGGCCCACTCGAGCGCGCGCGTGCGGTCGTCGAGCGCGGCGAAGGCGTTCGCCACGATGTACGCCGCGAACCCGCGGTCCTTCTCGGCGACCCCCGCGCCGTCGTAGACCTTGAGCGCCGAGTCGCGCACCACGCCCGCCGGCAGGGTGCGGTCGTCCAGGCTGGTGAACAGCACGTCAAGGGCGTCGGCCGCCCGCGCCGGGTCCACACTCGGGACCGGAGGCGGCGTCGAACGCTCGCCGCCGGTCGTCCGCGTCCCCCCCGCGGGCGTGCCGGTGCCACTCCCGGTCTGGTCGCCGCCCGCCGGTGTCGTGGTCCCGCCGCTCACGAACCGCTGCGTATCGCCCGGGACCGCGGTCCGGCCGCCGTTCTGGGGCGCTGGCGCCGCGTTGCTGGCCAGGGCGGTGGTATCGGGGGCCGCCGACGGATTCTGGCCGCCCTTGAGCAGCATCAGCGCGGCGCCCG
>DASPFU010000091.1:0-15083 GCA_035620935.1 Gemmatimonadales bacterium | reverse complement strand
GGCGCGCGCGTGCTGCTGATCACGAGCGCCGGCGCGGCGAAGGTCCGAGTGCCCGACCTCGCCGGCTACGACGCGCAGTTGGCCCGCACCTTCGTGCGCGCGGCGGGCCTGGTGGTGAGCCGGGTGGAGTCCGTGCCCGCCGCCGCGCCGCCCGGCGTCACGGTGGTGACGCGCCCGCCGGCGTCCGCTGTGCTTCCACCCGGGGGCAAGGTCGTGCTCGTCGTCAGCCAGGGCGCCGCCACCATCGGGGTCCCGGAGCTGCTGGGCCTGTCGACCGCGGACGCGCGCGTCCGCCTCGAGCAGGACGGTCTGCGGCTGGGCACCGTGGAGCGGCGGCGCACGCCCGACGCCACCCCGGGGACCGTGGTGGCCCAGCGCCCGGCCGCCGGGACGCTCGCCGCCGCCGGGACGGTGGTGGACATCGTCGTCGCCCGGAGTCCCTGAGCATGCCGGATGGCATTCGCATCGCCCCCAGCATCCTGAGCGCCGACCTCACGCGACTGCGCGAGCAGGTGGCGCACGTCGTCGATGGGGGCGCCGACTGGCTCCACGTGGACGTGATGGACGGGCATTTCGTGCCGAACCTCACGTTCGGGGCCAACATGGTGGCCGCCCTGCGCCGCCTCACCGACCGGCCGATCGACGTGCACCTCATGGTCGAGCACCCGCAGCATTACACCGGCCCGATGGCGGACGCGGGGGCGTCGGTCGTGACCATCCACCCCGAAGCCAGTACCCACGTGCAGCGCGACCTGGCGGCGATCCGCGAGCGTGGTCTGCTCGCCGGCCTCGCCCTCAACCCCGCGTCGCCGCTGACCTTCGTCGAGGAAGTCGTGGCGGACATCGATCTCCTGCTGATCATGACGGTGAACCCCGGGTTCGGCGGCCAGGCCTACCTGCCGAACTCGGACGACAAGATCCGGCGCGCCCGCGCGCTGCTCGACGCCCGGCGCTCCCCCGCCTTCCTCGAGGTGGACGGCGGCATCACCCCGGCCACCATCGCCGCTCCGCTCGCGGCGGGGGCCGACACCTTCGTCGCCGGCAACGCCATCTTCACGAGCCCCGATCCCGCCGCGGAAGTGCGGGAGTTGCGGCGCCGCTGCCTGGTGACCCTGTGAGCCAATCCCGTCAGTGGACGGCGGTGGTCGCCATCGTCACCACGGTGGTGTTCGGACTGGCGCTCGCGCTCAAGCTCCGGCCGCAGTTCGACCTGGTGGAGGTCGGCTCGCGCGCCCCCGACTTCCCCGCGGTGGACCTCGCCACGGGCCAGCCGGCGACGTTCGAGCGCTATCGCGGCCAGGTGGTGCTGCTCAACGTGTGGGCGACGTGGTGTCAGCCCTGCCGGGTCGAAATGCCATCGATGGAGCGCCTGCATCGGACGTTCGCCGGGACCGATTTCCGCATCGTGGCGGTCAGCATCGACAAGGAGGGGCCGGAGATCGTCGAGCAGTTCGTCAAGGAGCTTGGCCTGACCTTCGACGTCCTGCACGACCAGACCGCCGACATCCAGCGGATCTACCAGACGACGGGGGTCCCCGAGAGCTTCGTGATCGACCGCAACGGGGTCATCATCAAGAAGGTGATCGGCGCCGCCGAATGGGACGGGCCGGTCACCGAGACACTGCTCCGGCGCCTGCTGGATGCTCGGTAGGGCCGTCCGCTTCGTCCTGCACAACTGGCCGATCAAGCTGGCGGCCCTGGCGCTCGCGCTGCTCCTGTACGCGCGAGTCCAGACTCAGAACTCCATCGAGCGAGAGTTCGACGTGCCGGTCGAGGTCGTGCTCCCACCCAGCCGCACGCTCGTGAGTCCGGCGCCGTCGGTGCGGGTGCGCGTCTCCGCCCGCGGCAGCGAGCTGCTCGCGATGCCCTCGCTCCCGACCATCGTCACCCGCCAGATCCCCGACACCTTCTCCGGCCCCGAATGGGTGATCCGGCTGCAGCCCGCGGACGTCCCGATCCCGTCCGGGCTCGATATCAAGGTGATCCGCGTCACGCCGGCGGAGATCTCCGTCGCGCTCTCCCCGGTGGCGGTGAAGATGGTGCGGGTCGCGCCGCGCCTCCGGCTCGTGCCGGAGTCGGGCCTCGTCCTGTCGACGGCCCCCCAGATCGCCCCACCGGTGGTGCGGCTGATCGGCGCGGAGGGGGCGTTGGCGCCGATCGAGTCGGTGACGACCGTCCCGATCGAGATCCGGGGGACCGCCGGCCCGTTCCTCCACGCGGCCGCGATCGACACCTCCCTGCTCCCCGACGTGCGCGCCGACCCGCCGCGCGTCACCATCTCGGGTGAGGTCGGCGCGCTGCTCGAGCGCGCGATCGACGGTGTGCCGGTCGAGTCCGGCGCCGGAAGCCTCACCGGTGTCACCGTCCTCCCGTCCCGCGTCACGGTCACCGTGCGGGGGCCCGCGCCGCGGGTGCGGACGCTCACCCGGGACAGCGTGCACGTCGTCGCGCACGGGGCCGCAGATCCCGCCGCCGCCTACGCGCGCCTCACCGTGCTCGCGCCCCCCGGCATCGTGGCGCGGGTCACGCCGGACTCCGTCCTGCTGCGGCGGCGCGGCGGCGGCGCGTGATGGCCGACGTCGTCCTCGGCATCGAGACCTCGTGCGACGAGACCTCCGCCGCGGTGCTCGTCGCCACCGGCGGGCGCCCACCCGAGCTGGCGAGCCTCGTCATCCTGTCCCAGGACGTCCACCAGGTGTTCGGCGGCGTGGTGCCGGAGCTGGCGAGCCGCGCGCACCTGCAGGCGCTCCCGGCCGTGGTGGACCGCGCGCTGGCCGAAGCGGGCCTCGCGTGGAGCGCCGTGGACGGGGTGGCGGTGACCGCGGGCCCGGGGCTGGTCGGCGCGCTGCTGGTCGGCGTGGTGTACGCGAAGGGCCTGGCGTACGCGCGCGACTGCGCGCTCATCGGGGTCAACCACCTCGAGGGGCACCTCTTCGCCCCCGCGCTCGAGGACCCGGAGCTCGTCCCGCCGTTCGTCGCCCTGCTCGTGTCCGGCGGGCACACCCTGCTGCTCGACGTGTCCGCATGGGGCCACTACCGTCTCCTGGGCGAGACCCGCGACGACGCGGCTGGCGAGGCGTTCGACAAGGTGGCGACCCTGCTCGAGCTCGGTTACCCCGGCGGGCCGGCGATCGAGCGGCTGGCCGCGGAGGGCGACCCCACGCGGTTCGCGTTCCCGCGCCCGATGAAGGACGACGGCCTCGAGTTCTCCTTCTCGGGCCTCAAGACCGCCGTATTGCACGCGGTGCGAGCGAGTCCGGATCTGGCGCGCGACCGGGCCGACCTGGCGCGGGGGTTCCAGGACGCGGCGCTCGACGTGCTGGTGACGAAGCTCGACCGCGCCGTCCGCGCCACCGGCCGGCGGGTCGCCGTCCTGGCGGGCGGTGTGGCCTGCTCGCGCGCGCTGGCCGCCCTCGCGGCCGAGCGGCTGCACGGCGTGGCGCGCGTCGCCGTCGCGGGGCCGCGCCTCAACGCCGACAACGCCGCCATGATCGCCCGCGCCGGCTGGTGGCGCCTCGCGCGCGGCGAGCGCAGCGACTGGACGCTCGATGCGCGCGCCGATCTCCCCATTCCGGGCCTCGAGCACGCCCTGCCCACGCACCACGCACCTCGCACCGGACCGCCATGACCGTCTACCCCTTCGTGATCAAGCTCGGCTCGTTCTCCATCACTGGCTACGGCCTGATGATGATGGTGGCCTTCCTCATGGGCGGCTGGGCGATCCAGCTGGACCTCCGCCGCCGCGGCCTCGACGAGGAATACTCGGCGGACATCGTCATGGCGGCCGTGATCGGCGGGTTGGTCGGCGGACGGCTGTGGTACGTCGCCCTCACCGGCAACTGGGACGCGCTGCTCGGCCGCGGTGGCCTGGTGTGGTACGGCGGGTTCTTCGGCGGCGCCCTGCTGGTGCTGGCGAACGGCTGGCGCAAACGGGTGCCCACCCGCGTCACGCTCGAGCTCACGGCACCCGCGCTCGCGCTGGGCTACGCCCTCGGCCGCATCGGCTGTTTCCTCGTCGGTGACGACTACGGGGTGGCGACCGATCTGCCGTGGGGCATCAGGTTCCCGCAGGGCCTGCCCCCGACCACCGTCGGCGAGCTGACCAAGGCGGGCGTCCCGTTCCCGGCGGGAACCGATCCGTTCCAGGTGGTCGCCGTGCACCCCACGCAGGTGTACGAGACGGTCCTGATGCTCGCCGCCTTCGCGTGGCTCTGGTCGAAGCGCGACCACGCGCACGCCACGGGCTGGCTGTTCGGCACGTGGCTGGTGCTGGCGGGCGTGGAGCGGTTCCTGATCGAGTTCCTGCGCGCCAAGGACGATCGCATCATCGGCGACTTCACCCTGGCACAGGCGACGAGCCTGGGGCTGGTGGTGGCGGGGGTCTTCCTGATGGAGCGGTGGCGGGACGCGTCGAAGGCGCCGCCGCCGGACCTGTCCCCGCTGGCGCGAAAGGAAGCGAAGACCGGGTAGCGACGCGCCGTCAGCGCGTCAGCTGGATCAGGGCGATCGACGTCGCGACGCTGGCGGCCCAGAAAGCGAACATCCAGCGAATCAGGCGGGTTTCGGAGAGCGCCATGCGCGCCACCATCCGGCCTTCGAGCCGCGCCAGGCCTTCTCGCACGTCGGCAACCCGCTGCTCGAGCTTCGCATCGAGGGCGGCGATGCGCCGCTCGAACTCGGTTCGCAGGTCCACTCGCAAGTCAGCGAGTCGCTGCTCCAGCTTCGCGTCGAGCAGGCCGATGCGCCGCTCGAACTCGGTTCGCAGATCCGCCCGCAATTCGGCGATGCGCTGCTCCAACTTCGCGTCGAACCGACCGAAGTTGACGTCGAACAGCTCACCGAGCTCGGAGCGATACGCCGCATCGACCAAGTTGAACCACTCCACGAATTCGTTGGCGATGTCCTCGCCGAACGTGTCGTAGAACGGGCGCGGCGGGCCTCGCCCCGCGCAGCCCCTTACGCCCGCTCCCCCGCCGGCACCGGTCGCAACGCCCACAGCACCGCCACCACCGCCGCGGCGATGAGGACCCCCTGCAGCGCGAGCGACTCGATCGTCGGATAGATGCCGAGCGCCGGCACGCGCGGCGCCCAGCCCACCGGGCTGATCCCGACCACACCCGCCTCCTGCAGCTCCGCCACTCCCTTCCCCGCGAACACGAACGCCATGTAATAGAGGACGGCGCTCGTGACGGCGAAGAACGGCCGCATCGGGATGCGCAGTCCGAACCGATTGATCGCCACGTACAGCACCGCGAGCGCCGCGCCACCCACCACCATGCCGGCCGCCACGGGCACGATTCGGCCGTCGGCCGAGGCGAAGAGCGCCTGATAGAAGAGAATGGTCTCCAGCCCCTCGCGGTACACGGCGAGGAACGCGACCGACGCGAGCGCCAACCCCGACCCCCCCGCCAGTGCGCTGTCCATCCGGCCCTTCACGAACGCCGTCCAGCGCGCCACGTCGATCTTGGAGAGCAGCCAGTAACTCACCCAGAACAGCACCGCCATCGCGAGCAGCATCGTGGCCCCCTCGAGCGCCTCGCGCTGGGCTGTGCTGATCTTGAACAGCCACTCCACCAGGACCCAGGTCGCGACGCTCGCGGCCACGGCCCACAGCGCGCCGCTCGTCACGTCCCGCCGGCGGTCGTCGGCGCCGGCCTTCGTGAGGAACGTGAGCAGGGCCGCAAGAATGAGGATCGCCTCGAACCCCTCGCGCAGCAGCAACAGGAACGACTGCGCGAACAGGCTGGTCTGTGACGGCCGGTCCGACACCATCCGCTCGGCGCGCTCGAGGCCGGCGAGCAGGCGGCCACGCAGCGAATCGAGCTCCGTCGGGTCCGCCACGGCCACCCGCACCCGCAGCGTCGCGAACTCGGCCTCGAGCGAGCGGGCGAGCGTGCCGTCGCGCACCCGCAGGTCCGCCTCCACCTGCTCGAACGTGAGGTACGCTTCGAACGCCTCCCGGTCGGACCGGTGCGCCACCGCCGAATCGACCTGCCGCCGCACCGCGGCGAAAGTGGCGGCGGTGGCGGACCCCTGGAACTGCAGGGTCATCACGAAGTTGGCGACCGCCCAGCGGTCCTCCTCGGACAGCTCGCCCTCGTACGCCGGCATCGCGGTGCCCGGGATGCCGATCGAGACGCGGCGATAGACGTCGGTTAGGGTGGCATCCCCCATCACCGCGGGGTCGCCCAGGTCCGCCGGCCGGGGCCCCACCATGTGCTCCGCCTGCGGACCGTCACCCTTCCCACGGTCGCCGTGGCAGGGCTGGCAACGTTCGGCGAACACCGCCCGCCCGCGCGCCACCGACGGGCGCCGGCGCGGCGTGGGGTCGACCGCGCCCCCGACCGCCGCCGCGATGGCGCGCGTCAGCGCGTCCGCCTGCCGCTCCACATCGGCGGGCGGGGCGAGCGCCGTGATCAGCACCGCGATCGCCGCCAGCTGGGAGTCGGCCGCCGCACGGACGGCGGCGGGCAGGTGGGGCACGTCCTCGCGGGCGTTCCGGATGAAGAGCCTCGCCTCTTCGACCTCCTCCACCTGCGTGATACGGCCCCCGCCCTCGGCGACGCCGAGCGCGTACTCCTTGGCGGCGAGCGAGGTGGCGGCCACGACCCGCCGCGCGACGGCGAGGGTGTCCGTCGCCTGCCCGGCGCCCCACGACGGGAGGGCCGTGACGGTCAGCAGCAGAACGACGAGGGAGCGACGGATCAGCATGGAATCCCGGAATGGGCCGCGGGAATTGTAGAACGCCCCGCAGGTCCCGGCAACGGGGCTCAGTCGCGGGCCAGTACCGCCATCGCGATCGCCGTGCGGTGGGTATGCGACAGGGACAGCAGGATCCGGCTGACCCCGAGCTCCCGAGCGCGCTCGGCGGCGCGGCCGGAGAGCACGATCTCGGGCCGTCCGTCCTCCTGTCGCTCGACTTCGATGTCGCGCCAGCCGATGCCGCGCGCCGCGGGGGTCCCCTGCAGCGCCTTGTACACGGCCTCCTTCGCCGCGAGGCGGGCGGCGACGTGCTCGGCGGGGCGCGCCATCTCCTCGCAGTACGCCCGCTCCGCCGGCGTCAGCAGGCGCTCGAACACGTGCGCGCCACGCTCGGTGATCATCCGCTCGATCCGGTCGATCTCGACCAGATCGACCCCGACCCCCGCGCCCCCGATCATCGGCGCGCCACGAACAGCCGGCCGCGATAGCGCTGGTTGCCCGCGTCCACGACGACGAGGTACCCACCGTTCGGCACCGGCCGCCCGCCGACGGTGCCGTCCCAGACGTATTGCGCCGCGGGTGCGAACACCGACGCGCTCACGAGCGGCACGCCGGTGTACGTGTAGATGCGCACCAGCGACTCACCGGGCGCCGCGGGCCAGCTGATCGTGACCTGCCCGCCGCGGAACGGGTTGTCCGACAGGACCAGCGACGTGGCCTGCGTCGTGGCCGTGAAGGCCGCGGTCGAGTCGCTCGCGAATCCGGCGGCGTCCACCCACCACGTGAATCCCACCGTCACGAAACGCACCTGCGCGCCCCGCGCGCCCGCCGCCTGCGGCAGGTCGATGCGCTCGGCGTACCAGTCGCTGGCCGCGCCCACCACGGCGCCGACGTCCGCCCACGTCCGGCCGCTGTCGGCCGAGAACTGCACGACCCCGCGACGCTCCGGGGTGAACGTGGAGCCGGCGTGCTTGTGCCAGAACTGGAGCCAGACGCGGGTACGGCCTGAGAGATCCGCGATGGGCGAGGTGAGCGTATCGTCGCCGGACCCGAGCCACGACCCCTGCCCCGCGGCAGCCTCGGCCGACACCGACCATCCCTGCCATCCGCTGTCGGCCGGCTCGGCGCCGCCGAGCGTGAGCAGCTCCGCCTGGAACCCGGTCCCGTCGGCGCGCACGGCGCGGACCGCGTCGCCCTCCACCGCGGCGCGCCACGTGGTGCGGTACACCCCGCGGTCGAGCGAATCGGCCGTCACGGCGCGGGCGGAGGATCCCCCCCCGGCCGTGCGCAGCGTGAGTTGCGTCAGGCCCGCGGCCGCCGCGCTCCGGCTGAGCCGCGCCTCCGGCCACACCGCCTCGAACCGCTCCGGCGACGGGGTGAGACCCGACACGCCGGCGGCGGCGCGCGGGTCCCCGGCGGCGGCGATGATGCTGCGCGCGAACGGCAGGTTGTCGCGGAACACGCGTTCCACGAGCACGGAGTCGTCGGGGAACACGAAGCCGTAGTACGCCCCCGAGCCGGGTACGCAGCAGCCGCTCGTCAGCTCGGGCGTGTAGGCGATCGCCCCGTGTTCCCGGTATGCCCAGTCGGTGTACTCACCGTTGGTGGGATACAGGTTCCAGCCGGGTCCCGGGTGGTAGTAGGTCAGCGACGACTGCGGCACGCTGTCGATGACCGCCGGTTCGAGGTCGGTCCCCGCCAGCGCGCGGAAGACCGGAGCGTCCGGCGCGAGTGCGCCCGAGCGGTGCCCGTACGGATAGATGAGGAGCCCGGAATACGTGTGGTACGACACCGCCACGACCGGCGGATGCACGGCGTGGAACGCGACCACTCCTTGCGTCTCCAGCTCGGACGCGGGAGCGGGGCCGCGGTACACCTCGGACCCTGGCACGGCGCTCGAGCCCACGTCGTCCAGTCCCCAGAACGCCGGGTAGTTGCGGTTCGGATCCACGCCGAACGTGCCGTCCCCGTTGGGGCGGCGGTTCTTCCGCCACAGCCGGTCGGTCGTGAAGGTGTACTGGTACCCGTCGGGGTTCTGGACCGGGATCACCCAGATGTCGCGCTGGGCGAGGAGCGGGCGCGGGAGCGAGTCCGCGATCCAGCGGATCAGCTTCATCGCCATCTCGGTCGCGACCCACTCGCGCGCGTGGTGCGTGGCCAGGAAGAGTACGTTGGGCCGCGTCGGCGAATCGGTGCCGCTCCCGACCTTCACGGCGAGGAGCGGCCGGCCCTCGAGCGTGGCGCCGACCGAATCGACGTGGACGATGGTGTCCGCCGCCGCCCAGGCCGCGAGCGTGGCGCGGATGCCGACGCCCGGTTTGTCGAACGACCGGAACGTATGGAACGTGTCCGCGGCGACCGGCGCGGGGAGCGTGGCGACCGGCAGGTAGCCGCTCGCGAGGAGCGCGCGCTCGGCCGGGCCGTCGATCACCACGACGGCGCGCAGCGCGCCGTCCACCACCCGCACCGCCGCGACCTCGAAACCCAGGCGTGACAGCGAGTCGATCCCGGCGCGACCGCTGATCGGCACCTCCACGGCGCGGAGCTGCGCGGCCGCGGGGATGGCGGCGAGCGCCAGCGCGACTAGAAGCCCAGGCGCGCGGCGAGCCATGTGGGCGCGGGGAGGTACCCGCCGAGGAGGAGCCCCAGCCACACCAGCACGGTGGCGACGGGCGCCCACGCCAGCACGACGGGCCAGAGGGACGGCCGCCACGCCGCGATGTCCGCCCACTCCGGGGCCCAGCGCTCACGCTCGGCGGCGACCGCCGCTTCGAGCGCGAGCCAGGCGGCCTCGAGACGGCGGGCCGTGAGCCGCAGGGCGTCCGGCCACTCGAGCCCGGCGTCGTCCTCCCCGAGACGCTCGGCCGCCCGGCCGAGCACGGCCAGCGCGGCACCGAACGGCTCCCCGCCCAGCGCGAGCCGGACCGCGACCGCCCGCCGCTCCGCGGGAGTGAGCAGCCACCGCTGCCACTTCCGTCGCGGCATCCGCACCCGCCACGCGACGCGCTCGATCTCCCCATCGATGGCGGCCGCCACGCGTTCGGCGGCGCGGCGCACGGCGTGCTCCCACGCATCCTGCCACACGCCCGGCGCGACCAGCCGCGCCGCACCCGCCACGTCGCCCGCGGCGACCGCCCGTCGGGCGGCGCCCGCCCGGGCCATCACGTCGGTCGCGAGCGCCTCGCGCACGTCGTCCACCGGGACCCAGGGGGCCGCCAGGCGCCGCGGCACGATGAGGCGACCGAGGGACGGCCCCAGCTCGGGCACGGAGAGCGGCGGGGGCACGGCCGGCGCGGCGCTCATGCCGTTTCCATGAGACGCGCGGGACGGCCGGTTCGCCGTTCGAAGTCGGCGACGAAGTACGGCAGCGACTCCGGCAGGAAGCGCGCCCGCGGGAGGCCGCTCGCCGCCACCGCCCGCTCGATCGCGGCCGGCTCCCCCTCCACCTCGAGCAGGGTGTCCATGTCCGGGTAGCGCTCCAGACGCAGCATCGCGCCATCCAGCAGCCACTGCTCGACTTCCCGGTCGATGCGCAGCGTCGCGGCGAGCCCCAGCCGCGCGAGCAGGGCCGGCACGGCGTCGGGGGCGTCGACCCGCGTCTCGATCTCGTGGCGGTGGCGGTACGCGCCGCGCGCGCCGACCGGCCCCTTCCACGAGAGCACCCCCCACGCGGTGCCTTCCGGCGGACGGTAGACCCGCAGCCGGATCACCTCGTCCCTGGCCTCGAGCTCGCTCCCGCGGTCGAACCGGTGGTCCACCATCGCCCCCCGGAACGTGAGCGTGGCCCCCGCCCGCGCGAGGGCGGCCCGCAGACCGGCCGGGTCCTCCACGCGCGCCTTGAGCTCCAGCTCGTCGGACGCGTCGGCGTGGGTCATGGCAGGAGGATGGCGTCGAGCACGGCCATCGTATCGCGGAGGTCGGCGAACACGTGGGCCGCGCCGGCCGCGGCCAGCGCGGGCACGTCGTAGAACCCCGTCGCCACCGCCACCGCACGCGCGCCGATCGGGATCCCGCACGTGACGTCGGCGGGGGTATCGCCGACGATGACGACGTCGCTCCCGGCGAACGTGCGGCCCGTCCGCTCGGCGGCGCGCCTGGCGGCCACCGGCGGCAGATCGACCCGCTGGTGGGAGTCCGAGCCATAGGCCCCCACCGCGAACCGGCCGGGCTCGATCCCCGCGGACCGGAGCTTCAGCGCGGCCCCGCGGGCCAGGTTGCCGGTCAGCAGGCCGACCAGCGCCCGCCCACCCGCCTCGAGCGGCTCGAGGGCGGCGAGCAGCTCCGGCACGCCGGGCAACACGCGCGTCGCCTGGACCGGACGAGTGAGCTCCGCCTCGAGCAGGGACACGTAACGGTCGCACACCGCGCTCACGCGCCCCGCAGCCTCGGCCTCCGGATGCCCGGCGAGCGCGAGCAGCTCGCGCACGATCTGCGGGTCGGTCTTGCCGTCGAAGCGGAAGCCCTCGATCGGACCCGCGGTCCCCATCTCGTCGACCAGGGCGCGATGGATGGCGCGGCGGCCCGCGCCGTCGGTCCACAGGAGAGTGCCGTCGATGTCGAACAGGACGAGCTTCACACAGGGAAGATAAGAGGTCAGGCCTCCGGCCGTCGCACCCCCACGAGGCCGTCGCGCAGGCGCAGGGCCACGGCGGAGTCGCCGAACAGGTCGTCGCGGGCCACGCCGCCGCGCGACAGCGCGCTGTGGACGATCCGCCCGGCGCCCGCCCAGATGGCGACGTGACTGACCCGCCCCTGCTCGGCGAAGAAGAGCAGGTCGCCCGCTTCGTAGCCGCGGCCGGTGGCGTCGAGGTGCACCTCGCGACCCGCCGCCAGCTGCTGGTCCGAGTCACGCGGCAGCGGCACCCCCCGAGCGGCGAACACGGCCTGCACCAGCCCGGAGCAATCACATCCCCACTCGGTGCGCCCGCCCCAGGCGTACGGGGCGCCGCCGAACCAGCGCAGCGCCCACTCCGTCGGCGCCACGAGGCGCGCCTCGGCGCGCGCCTCCACGTCCGGACGGACCACCCCCCCCACCAGCTGGCCGTGACGGCCGTCCGCGGTCTCGAGGGTGCCGTCCCGCCGGGCCGCGAGCCGCGCACCGAGCGGCAACCGCATCCGCGTGTCGTCGCCGCGGAGCTCGCAGCCCAGCGAGCGGGCCGATGCGCGGGATTCCCAATCGGACGCCCAGTCGGCCGTGCCGACCGCCACGTACCCCTCGTGGATCCAGCCGTGGTAGCCGTCGCGGGCGCGCACCCGCAGCCAGGCGTCGCTACGCTCGAGCACGACGAGCGACTCGCCGTGCAGCACCTCGCTCGCGCGCGACAGCGCGACCCGCGGCTCGGCCAGGAGCGGTGCCACGGCGGCGGTCGTGATCGCCGCCACCTGGTCGCCCAGCGCGGGGTCGGGCAGGAGCCGGACGTCGGCCGCCAACCCCGCGTCTGTCGCGAGCCGGCGCACGGCGTCGCGCGCCGGACCGCTCGTCGTGACCCCGCGCGCCGCGCGGAGGCCCGCGGAGCCGGCTTCGACGTGCACATCGAACACCCCGAGCCGGTCGTCCGGCACGAACCGGCGCCGCACGTCGTCCAGCGCACGGGCCAGCGGATCGTTCACGAGGCGTCCGCCAGTCCCGGCACGCCGGCGGTGCCGCGTGCCAGCCGGACCGCCCGTTCGACCGCCTCCGGCACGACCAGGGCGGCGAGCGCCTCGACCTGGAGCGGCGAGGCCGGGGCGACACCCGCCGTGGTGACGGCGAACGTCACGTCGCCGTCGAAGATGGTGCCGTACGGCGTGATGCGCCGCGCCAGCGCGTCGCTCGCCGCGTGCGCCAGACCCGCGAGCGCGATACGGTCCAGGTCGGCGTTGGTCGCGACGACGGCGAGTGTCGTGTTCTGCCCGGGTCCCGTACCGAACGGGGGCGTACCGGCGGCCAGGCCGCGGACCGCGTCCGCGAATCCGCCGCCGGCGGCACGCGCGCCGGCCAGGATCCCGCCGCCTGCGTCCCGTATGTCTCCCACCGGATTGGTCACGACGAGCGCGCCGACGACGACGCCGCCCTCCTGTACGGCCCACGTGCCCACACCGCCCTTCATCGCCCGCTCGAGGCCGAGGATCTTGCCGACGGTGGCGCCGGTCCCGACGCCCACCGACCCTTCGGCCACCGCCAGGCCCGCGGCCTCGCACGCCAGGTAGCCCTGGTCGGGGCCGGGCCAGGCCGGCGCGTGGCCGGTGTTGCCCAGGTCGAAGATGACGGCCGCGGGGACGATCGGGATGGCGAGCCCGGCGCGCACGCGGAAGCCGCGGTCGCGCTCGCGCAGCCACCGCACGACGCCGTCCGCGGCGCCGAGGCCGAACGCGGTGCCGCCGGTGAGGAGGATGGCGTCGGCGCGACCCACCAGGTGGCGGGGGTCGAGCGCATCCAGCTCGCGGGTCCCGGTGGCCCGGCCGCGGACGGCCGCCGCGGCCCGCATCCCCTCGGACGGCCCGAGCACGACGGTGCACCCCGTGGCGCCGGCCGGATCGGTCCAGTGTCCCACGGTCAATCCGGCGATGGCGGTCAGAGGCGGCATCGCGGCGAAGATAGCGCCGCTTGCTCGGGTTGAGGAGGGCGCGGTACGTTTGCCCGGTGACGAACGCCCAACCGCCGACGACCATCCTCGTGGTGGACGACGAACCGGGGATCCGCGCGACCCTCGCGCGCTTCCTCACCCGCCTCGGCTACCGCGCGATCGAGGCCGAGCACGGCGCGCAGGCGCTCGAGCGGCAGGTGACCGAGCGGCCCGCGGCCATGCTGTGCGACGTCCTGATGCCGGAGGTGACGGGCGTCGAGCTCGTGCCGAAGGCGCTCGCCCACGACCCCGACATCGCCATCATCATGCTGACGGCGGTGGACCGGCCCGGCACGGCGATCGAGTGCCTGCGCCTCGGCGCGCGAGACTACCTCCTCAAGCCGGTCGATCTGGACGAGCTGCGGATCTCACTCGAAGCGGCCCTGCGGCTGCGGCAGCTCGAGATCGAGCGCCGCGACCTCGAGCGCTGGCTGGCGGCGGAGGTGGCGGGCCGGACGCACGCCCTCGAGGAGCGGCTCACGGCCGTGGAAGGGGTGGCGCTGGACCTGCTGGCGGCGGCACCGGGGTCACGCCTGGCGGAGACCGCGGTGGAGCGGCTGGCGGAAGCGCTCGGCACGACTCCGGACGCGATCCGCGCCGAGATCGCCCGCCGGCGCTAGGCGCTCGACGCCTTCGCCTTCTCCTCGCAGGCGCGGCAGCGCTCCACGCCGCGGAACACGCAGATCAGGCAGATGAACGTGCCGCAGTCGAGGCACGGGTAGCCCTCCGACGCGCGCTCCTCGTTGCCGCACGCCCGGCAGCGCATCGCGTCCCGCTCCTTCAACTCCTGCTTGGTCATGGCGCCTCAGTTCAGTCCGTAGGACCTAATCTTGTTGATCAGGGTCGCGCGCGAAATCCCGAGCGCGCGGGCCGTCCGGGTGCGGTTGCCGCGGAAGTGGCGCAGCGCCCGTTCGATGTGGTGGCGCTCGAGCTCGGTGAGTGACACCGGCTGGAACGCGCGCCGCTCCCCCGCCGCGCCGCGCGCCCGCAGCTCGCCCGGCAAGTGCTCGAGCCCGACCTCGGGCGCACCCCGGGCGGAAAGCAGGGCCCGCTCCAGCGCATTGCGCAGCTCGCGGACGTTCCCCGGCCAGGGGGCGCCGGTCAGCCGGTCCAGCGCTTCGGCCGACCAGGCCGCCGGGCTGCCGGGTACGCGCGGGCGCAGCTCCGCGGCGATCTGCAGCACGAGCGCCAGCCGGTCCTCCGGAGCCCGCTCGGCGAGCGGCGGCAATGCGATGGCCGTGACGCTGAGCCGGTACAGCAAGTCCTCGCGCAGGCGGCCGTGCTGCAGGGCCGCGACGAGGTCGCGATCGGTCGCCGCGACGATCCGGACATCGACCCCGAGGTCGCGACTCCCGCCGACCCGGCGGAACCGGCTGCCATCGATCACCTGCAGCAACGCCGTCTGCGCGTCGGGCGGGACCTCGCACAGCTCGTCCACGTACAGGGTGCCGCGATCGGCGAGCTCGATCAACCCCAGCCGGCGCTCGCGGGCCTCGGCGAACGCCCCGCGCTCGTATCCGAACAATGCCGCCCGCACCATGGCCGGCGGGTACGCCCCGCTGCGGAGCGCGACGAACGGCGCGGCGGCCCGCGGCCCGAGCGCGTGGATCAGGGCCGCCACCCGTCCCTTCCCCGTCCCGCTCTGGCCGGTGAGCAGCACCGGCGCGCGCCCGGCCGCCACGCGAGTGATCCGGTCCGCCAGTTGTCGCATCACCGCCGATGGTCCGAGGGCGTCCAGGTCGCCGGCCGCGGCGGCCCCGCGCAGGTGCGACACCT
>DASPFU010000090.1:0-14271 GCA_035620935.1 Gemmatimonadales bacterium | reverse complement strand
GCCGTACCCGGTGCGCTTCGCCCACCAGGGGCGCGCCTGGAACGCGATCGCCGATCCGGCCGCTCGGGGCGACGGGCTGGCCCAGTCGGCCGCCGTCCACCCCCGGGGGAGGTTCTGGAGCAGCAGATCGATCCCCAGGTTTCCTCGGTCGGCCTCGAGCAGCGCATGGTAGAGCGTACGGGTGTAGCGCCCGATGCCGCTGCGCGGCTGGTGATCGCTGATCAGCAGGGCGCGGGGCGCGTGGGCATCCACAGTGTCCTCTCCCTGATCACGCATCGGTGGAAGCCACGCCAGCCACTGCGACCGCGTCGATCTCCACCCGCGCGCCCTTGGGTAGTCCCGCGGCTGCGACCGTGGACCGCGCCGGCTTGTGCGCCCCGAAGTGCCGCGCGTAGACCTCGTTCATGGCCGGAAAATCGGCCATGTCGGCCAGGTACACGGTGGTCCGCACGACGAGCGACAGCGACGATCCCGCCGCCGCGAGCACCGCGGCGAGATTGCGCAGGACCTGTTCGGTCTGCTCCGCGGCGGTGGCACCGACCAGCTGGGCGGTCCGCGGATCGAGGGCGATCTGCCCCGCCGTGTAGACCATGCCGTTGGCGACGATCCCCTGGCTGTATGGGCCGATCGCCTGCGGGGCCGCGTCCGTGGCGACGATTCCCAATCCGCTCCGTGCGTCCATCAGAACAGTCCCTCGATGGTGCCGTCGGCGTGGAGCCGGATCCGCACGGCCGCCGGCGTCTTGGACAGGCCGGGCATCGTCATGATGTCCCCGGCGAGCGCCACCACGAACCCGGCGCCGGCGGAGGGCAGGATGTCCCGCACCTGCAGGGTGTACCCGGACGGCGCCCCGAGCTTCGCCGGGTCGTCCGAGAAGGAGTACTGCGTCTTCGCCATGCACACCGGCGTCTCGCCGAGGCCGAGCAGCGGCAGCTGCTCGAGCGCCCGCTCCGCGGCCGGCGCGAACTGCACCGCCGCCGCGCCGTAGATCTCCCGCGCCAGGGTCTCGATCTTCTCGCGAATGGGACGCCGCTCGTCGTAGATCGGCCGGTAGGCCGCGGTCCCGGAATCGAGCAGACGCAGCACCGCGGCGGCGACCGCCACGCCCCCTTCGCCGCCCTTCTCCCACACCTCGCAGCGTACCACCTCGACCCCCAGGTCCGCGACCGCTGCGCGGATCGCGTCGATCTCCGCATCGCTGTCGGTGACGAAGCGGTTCAGCGCGACGACGCACGGCACGCCGAACTTCCGCACATTCTCGACATGGCGCCGCAGGTTCGCCGCGCCTGCATGGACCGCCGCGACGTTCTCGGCGCGCAGGGCGTCCTTCTTCACGCCCCCGTGCATCTTCAGCGCGCGCACCGTCGCCACCACCACCGCCGCCTCGGGCTGGAGGCCCGCCATGCGGCACTTGATGTCGAAGAACTTCTCCGCGCCCAGGTCCGCCCCGAACCCCGCTTCGGTGAGTACCACGTCGGCGAGCCGCAGACCCAGCTGCGTGGCGATCACGGAATTGCACCCGTGGGCGATGTTGCCGAACGGGCCGCAGTGTACCAGCGCCGGCCCCCCCTCGAGTGTCTGCACCAGGTTGGGTTGCAGTGCGTCCTTGAGGAGCAAGGTCATCGCCCCCTGGGCGTGGAGGTCGCCGGCGCGCACGGCCTGGCGATCGCGGGTGAGCCCCACGATGATGCGGGCGAGTCGCGCCTCGAGGTCCGACAGGTCGCTGGCGAGCGCCATGATCGCCATCACCTCGGAGCCCGGGATGATGACGAATCGGTCCTCGCGCGCCGGCCCGCCGTTGATCCCGCCGAGCCCCACGATGATGTGGCGGAGGGCGCGGTCGTTCATGTCCATCGTGCGAGGCCAGGTGATGCGCCGCGTGTCGAGGGCCAGGGCGTTCCCGTGATGCAGGTGGGCGTCCAGCATCGCCGAGAGCAGGTTGTGCGCGCTGGCGATGGCGTGGAAGTCGCCCGTGAAATGGAGGTTGATGTCCTCCATCGGCACGATCTGCGAGTAGCCGCCGCCCGCCGCGCCGCCCTTCACGCCGAACACGGGCCCGAGCGAGGGCTCGCGGATGCACACGATGGCGCTGCGGCCCATGCGGCGCAGCGCCTGTCCCAGCCCCACCAGCACGGTGGATTTCCCCTCGCCAGCGGGCGTCGGCGTGATGCCGGTGACGAGCACCAGCCGACCGCGAGGGGATCGCCGCGCGAGCGCCCGGAGCTGGATCTTCGCCTTGCGACGGCCGTAGAACTCCACTTCGTCCTCGGCCAGCCCCAGCTCGCCGGCGACGTCGGCGATGGGACGGAGACGCGCGGCCTGGGCGATCTCGATGTCCGTCGGCACCTTCGCGGCACGGGTCACGGTGTCGCTCACTCCAGGGTGGCGGCCAAGCGGGCTCCGAACGCGCGCCCGGCGTTGGCGGTCGTGAGAGTCGTGACCTGCTCCAGGGTCACCCCGCGCGCGCGCGCCAGGGCCAGCGCCACGTCGCGGACGAACGCGGGTTCGTTGCGTCGCCCGCGGTGCGGCACGGGCGCGAGATACGGACTGTCGGTCTCGACCAGGAGCCGGTCGGGAGGGACCGCGGTGAGCACGTCGGCCATCGTCCAGCCGCGGAACGTGATCATCCCGCTGAACGAGAAGTACGCCCCCGCCTCCATCCCCGCATCGAACACCTGCGTCCCCGCGCTGAACGAGTGCAGGATCAGCGCCCGGACCCGGGGGCCCCATTCGCGCACCAGCGCGGCGACGTCCGCGTCCGCCTCCCGTGCGTGCACCACCACGGGTTTGCCCGTCTCGGCCGCCAGCGCGAGCTGGGCCTCGAACGCGGCCCGCTGCGCGGGACGCGGCGAGTGGTCGTAGTGGTAGTCGAGCCCGGTTTCGCCCACCGCCACGACCGCCGGCCGCGCCACGAGCGCGCGGATCTCCCGCTCCACCCCGGGCCCCCACGTCGACGCGACGTGCGGGTGTACCCCGGCGGTCGCCGACAGGCCGGCGACGTCGGCGGCCAGCGCCGCCGCACGCGTGCTGCCGTCCAGCGATTCGCCGATCACCACGACGTGACCGATCCCCGCCGCCCGGGCCCGGTCGAGCGCCGCGTCGCGGTCCTCGTCGAACGCCCGGTCGCCGAGGTGGCAGTGGGCGTCGACCAGCACGTCAGCGCGCGGATTGCGCCGCGCGCCCGGCCGCGGACTCGACCGCGGACGCGGCCCCGAGCGCGCGGGCGCCCCGGGCGTCCTCGCCGGGCCAGCGCGCTTCGATCGCGATCAGGATCGGCGCGGCCACATAGATCGACGAGAACGTGCCGACGACGATGCCGAAGGTCATCACCAGGGCGAACGGCTTGATCACCTCGCCGGCGAAGAAGGCCAGGACCAGGGCGGTCGCGAATGTGGAGCCACCCGTCAGGATGGTCCGCGGCAGGGTCTCGTTCACCGACAGGTTGAGGATGTCGTAGAGATTCTGGCGCCGGTACTTGCGCAGGTTCTCGCGCACCCGGTCGAAGATCACGATCGTGTCGTTGAGCGAGTACCCGAGCACGGTGAGCACGCCGGCCACGACGACCAGGCTGACTTCGAGGTTGAGCAGGCTGGCGAACGCGATCGTCGCCAGGATGTCGTGGGCGGTGGCGACGATCGCGGCGACACCGAAGCGCCACTCGAAGCGGAACGCGAGGTAGATGAGCGTCACCACGAAGCTGAACAGGACGGCCAGGAACGCCCTGCCCTGCAGCTCGCGCCCCACCTTGGGGCTCAGCGCTTCGCGACGGTCGATCTGCCACGACCCCGCGCCCAGCCCCGCGTCGAGCGCGCGACCCACCGCCTCAGCGGTGGCCTGCGTGTTTTCCTGCTCCGCGTCGGCGGCGAGCCGGGCGCGGATGAGATATTCCGTCTCGCTGCCGAAGGTCGTCACCTCGGCACCGACGATGCCGCCCGTGCGCAGCGCGTCGCGGAGGCGCGCGACCCCGACCGGCTCGGTCGTGCGGATCTGGATCGCCGTCCCGCCGGTGAACTCGATGCTGTAGTTGATGCCGCGCACCAGCAGCAGCGTCAGGCCCGGGACGAGCAGTGCGGCCGTGAGCACGTACGCCCAGCGGCGCCTGCCGATGAAATCGTAGCTCGCGTTGGCGAAGAGTCGGATCATCGCTAGATGCTCAGGGTGGTCATGGCCGGCCGGCGCTGCAGCCAGATGAGGAACAGCGTGCGCGTGACGAAGACGGCGGTGATCATCGAGGCGGCGATGCCGATGATCAGCGTCACGGCGAATCCCTGTACGGGGCCCGTGCCCACGAGATAGAGGATGAACGCCGTCAGCGCGGTGGTCACGTTGGAATCGACGATCGCGGCCATGGCGTGCTCGAAGCCCTCGTCCACGGCGAGCCGCACGGTCTTGCCGCGCTGCAGCTCCTCGCGCATCCGCTCGAAGATCAGCACGTTGGCGTCGACGGCCATTCCGATCGACAGGGCGAAGCCGGCGAGCCCCGGTAGCGTGAGCGTGAAGCCGAACAGGGCGAGCCCGGCGAGCGCGAACAGCACGTAGAGGCCCATCGCCGCCACGGCGAGCGCCCCGGACATCCGGTAGTACAGCAGCATCACGGCGACCACGAACACGACCGCCATCGCGGACGCCCGGACGCCGTCGCGGATCGAGTCCGCACCCAGTGACGGTCCGATGGTGCGTTCCTCGACGATGGTCAGGGGCGCGGGGAGGGCGCCGGCCCGCAACACCAGCGCCAGGTCGTTGGCCTCCTCGAGCGGCCGCGCACCCAGCTCGATCACCCCGTTGCCGCGGATCTGGCTGCGGATGATCGGCGGCTGGCCCTGCACCCGGCCGTCGAGGATGATGGCCATGTAGTCGTTCACGTGGCGCCCGGTGGCGTCGGCGAAGATCCGCCCGCCCCGCCGCGACAGCGCGAACTGCACCTCGGACTGGTTGGTGGTCGGACTGCGGCCCGCGGTCGCCTTGGTGAGGTGCTCACCGGTGATGATCGGCCGGTTCTCGAGGGCGTACAGCGCGCGGAAGGGCCGGGCGCCGCGGGACTCGACCTGCGCGCCCCACATCAGATCGATACCCCGGGGTAGCTCGCGCTGCACGTCCGGCCGCCGGAGCAGGCTGTCGACCTGGGCCACCTGCTCCTCGGGCACGAGGAACTCGCCGGGGACCGATCCCTGGAACAGGAGCGCGGAGAACGGCGTGGCGGTCCCCGCCGTGTCACTGCCGGCCGCCGCGCTGTCGCCGCCGAACAGCTGGGCCACGCCGCCCACCGCCGGCGCCCCGGCGGGGCCGCCCACGCCCGCGGCGCGCAGGGCGCGGTCGATCGCGGGCAGCGCATCCCGGAACAGATTGCGCATGTCCGTGATGCGGAACTCGAGGAACGCGGTGCGCTGGACGATGCTCTTGGCGCGCGCCGGGTCCCGCTCCTCCGGGAGCTGGACGACGAGGCGCTCCCCGCCGACGATCTGCACGACGGGCTCGGTCGTCCCGAACTCGTCGATGCGCGTGCGCACGACCCGCTCGGCGCGGCGGATCGCCTCGGCCGGATCGGCCACCGGCCCCTTGGACTGGTCCACCTCGAGCGCGAGGTGGATCCCCCCGACCAGGTCCAGCCCGTACTTGATCGGCACCCGCACGATACTGGTGTCCTTCATGCGCCCGGTGTCGGGGTCGGGCACGCGGACCGTCTGGCCACGCGGCACCAGCGCCCAGATGCTCAGCGCCACCAGGATGCCGATCACAATCAGTCGCGAGCGAATCGTCTTCATCGGCCCTTCAGAGGTTGAGGCTGGCGCGCGCCGCAGCGCGGTCGCGTCCCAGCTGTGCCACGAGCGCCTCGCGCGAGGCGAACGTCCGCACGTCCCGCAGGCGCTCCACCCACGTCACCGTCACCGTCGCGCCGTACAGGTCGCCGGCGAAATCGAACAGGTGCACTTCGAGGGTCCGCGTCTCGTCCCCGAACGTGGGGCGCGGCCCCTGATTCATCATGCCTCCGACCCGTCCCCCGCCCCCCGTCCCCCGCCCCTCCATCGTGACCCACACCGCGTAGACCCCGTCGGGTGGCAGCAGCTTCCGCGGGTCGGGCGGCGCCAGATTGATCGTCGGCACCCCGATCCCGCGGCCGCGTCCCGCGCCGGCCACCACCGTGCCCCGCACGGCGTAGGGCCGGCCCAGCCACCGCGCCGCCTGCTCGAGCCGCCCGTGCGCCACCGCGGCGCGGATCAGCGTCGAGGAGATCGGCTGCCCGGCGTCCCGCACCGGCTCCACGACGTCCACCCCGAACCCGTCCGCGGCGCCGAGTTGCCGCATCGTGGCCAGATCGCCGGCGCGCCCCCGGCCGAACCCGTGGTCGTAGCCCAGGACCAGCTCTTCCATCCCGAACTCGGCGCGCAGCACCTGCCGGACGAACGCCTCCGGCGCGAGGTGCGACAGCGCCGGGGTGAACGGCAGCACCGCCACCTGGTCGAGCCCCAGCGCCGCGAGCAGGGTGGCGCGCTCGTCGGCGAGCGTGAGCAGGCGCGGTGCCGCCGCCGGGTTCACGACCTCGAGCGGGTGCGGGTCGAACGTGACCAGCACGCTGCGCCGCTCCGCCACGCGCGCGCGGCGCACCACCTCCGCAGCCACCGCCTGGTGCCCGCGGTGCACCCCGTCGAACGTGCCGACGGTCAGGACCGACGCGCTCACGCGTCCGCCACCACCACGCGGGGCTTGAGCAGGCCGCCGACCTCGTCGGCCACCGCCACCAGCTCCCCGTCGTGGTACAGGGCCACCCGTCCCCCGTCCCGCGTCCCCCGTCCCGTATCCGCAACCGCCCGCCCGTGTACGACCGCCCCCCGCTCCTGGTCGTCCAGGTCGCGCCGCGGCAGGCCGCCCACCAGGGCGTCGGCCGGTCGGAGGTGGCCCGGCGTCACCGCCTCGGGCGCCACCGCGTCGGCGAGCGTGAACGGCCCCACGGCCGTCCGCGTGAGCGCCGCGAGGTGCGCACCGCACCCCAGCGCCTCGCCCACGTCCCGGGCCAGGCTTCGCAGGTACGTGCCACCGCTCACCGTGGCCCGGAACCGCACGTCGGGCGGCGCGAACTCCGTCAGCTCGAGCGCGAACACCGTCACGGTCCGCGCGGCGGGAGCAACCGCCTCCCCGCGCCGTGCGCGCCGGTAGGCGCGCTCGCCACCGACCTTCACCGCCGAGAACGCCGGCGGCCGCTGGGCGAACGTCCCGCGGAACCGCGCCAGCGCCGCCGCCACGGCCTCGGCCGTGACGTCCCGCCAGGCATCGGACGTCACGACGGGCGTCCCCGTGCGGTCATCGGTGTCGGTCGTCACGCCGAGCCGCAGCACGCCCTCGTACGTCTTGGACCAGGCCGCGGCGAACTGCGCCAGGCGCGTGGCGCGTCCCACGACGACGACCAGCACCCCGTCCGCGAACGGGTCGAGGGTGCCGAGGTGGCCGGCGCGCGCGCCGCCCAGCGCCCGCCGCACCGCCGCCACGACGTCGTGCGACGTGGGGCCCGCGGGTTTCGCCACGGGCACGACGCCGCCCGCCGCCAGGGCGGTCAGCCCTCGCCCTCCGGCACCGCGCCGCCCTTGAGATCGCGCAGCACGCGGTCGATCTGCTGCGCGTGCTGCTGTCCGCGGTCCAGCGCGAAGGTCAGCTCCGGCGTGACGCGCGTCGCGAGCTGGCGCGACAGCTGCGATCGCAGGTATCCCGCGGCGCTGGCGAGACCCTCGAGCGAGCGCTCCCGCTCCTCGTCGCTGCCCATCACGCTCACCCACACCTTGGCGTGCGACAGGTCGGGCGAGACCGTCACGCCGGTCACCGTCACGAATCCGATGCGAGGGTCGCGCACCTCGCTCGCGAGGAACGCCCCCACCGCCTGCCGGATCACCTCGCCCACGCGCTCGGGGCGGTGGCTCGCGCGCCGTCTCACGTCACATCCACGCGGCGGTCGCGTCCAGCACCAGCGCGCCGGATGCTTCGGCCACGATCCGGTCCGCCTCGCGCAGGACCTGCTCGGCGTGCGCGCGCTCGGTGCTGACCACGGCCACCGTCAGCGCCGCGCGCTGCCACAGCTCCTGGTGGTCGGTCTCGGCCGCGGACACGTTGAACCGCGCACGGAGCCGGTCCTTGAGGCTCCGCAGCACCTGCCGCTTGTCCTTGAGCGAGCGGCTCTGCGGAAGATGCAGCTGCCAGGTCAGCACGCCGACGACCACCGGTCATCCCCCGGCGGGCTTGCTCCCCGCGTCCAGCGTCCGTGCGATCTCCTCGATGCGGTACGACTCGATCAGGTCGCCGACCTTGAGGTCGTTGAAGTTCTCGATCCCGATGCCGCACTCGAACCCCTCCCGGACCTCGCGCACATCGTCCTTGAAGCGCTTGAGCGACGCCAGGGTCCCGTCGTACACCTCGACGCCGCCGCGGACCACGCGGGCCTTCGCCGTGCGCTGGATCACGCCGCTGCGCACGAGGCAGCCGGCGATCGTCCCGATCTTGGCGATCTTGAACAGCTGGCGCACCTCCGCCTCGCCCAGGACGACCTCTTTCTCCTCGGGCTTCAGCAACCCGCCCATGGCGGCCTTCACGTCCTCCACCGCCTCGTAGATGATCCGGTAGGTGCGGATCTCCACCTTCTCGCGCTCGGCTGAGGCGCGGGCGTTCGAATCGGGCCGCACGTGGAAGCCGATGATGATCGCGCCCGACGCCTTGGCGAGGAGCACGTCCGAATCCGTGATCGCGCCCACGCCGCGGTGCACCACCTCGACCTGCACCTCGGGCGTGGAGAGCTGTCCCAGCGCGTCGGCCAGTGCTTCCGCGGGCCCGCCCTGATCGGCCTTGATGATCACGCGGAGCGAGGCCATGCCGCCTTCCGCCCGCTCGGCCATGAAGTCCTCGAGCGTCTTCACCCGGCTGGTGCGGCGGTGCTGCGCCTCGCGCTCGAGGCGCTGGCGCTTCTGGGCGATCTCGCGCGCCGCGCCGGCATCCGCCATCACCAGGAAGCTGTCGCCAGCCTCCGGTACCCCCTCGAAGCCGAGGATCTGCACCGGGGTCGACGGGCCCGCCGCGTCGACGTTCTGGCCGCGCTCGTCGTACATGGCGCGCACCCGCCCCGAGAACTTGCCGCAGATGAAGTCGTCGCCCACGCGCAGCGTGCCGTTCTGCACCAGGATCGTGGCCAGCGGGCCCTTGCCGGGATCGAGCGTCGCCTCGAGCACGGCGCCCTGGGCGTGGCGATCCGGGTTCGCCTTGAGGTCGAGCAGCTCGGCCTGAAGCAGCACCTGATCCAGCAGCTCGTCGATACCGGTGCCCTTCTTGGCCGAGATCGGCGTCGCCAGCGTCTGGCCGCCGAACTCCTCCAGCACGACGCCCTGGGCGAGCAGGTCCTGCTTCACCTTCTGGGGGTTGGCGGTGGGGAGATCGATCTTGTTGATCGCCACGACGAGCGGCACACCCGCGTTGCGGGCGTGCGAGATGGCCTCGATCGTCTGGGGCATGATGGCATCATCCGCCGCCACGACGAGGACGACGATGTCCGTCACCTGGGCCCCACGCGCGCGCATCGCGGTGAACGCCTCGTGGCCGGGTGTGTCGAGGAAGGTGATGGCCCGCCCGTTCTTCAGTTTGACGTGGTAGGCGCCGATGTGCTGGGTGATGCCCCCCGCCTCACCCGCCACCACGTTGGCCTTGCGGACGTAGTCGAGCAGCGACGTCTTGCCGTGGTCCACGTGACCCATCACGGTGACCACCGGCGACCGCGGTGCCAGATCTTCCGGCCGGTCCACTTCGACGGTCTCGACCTCCGTCGCGGCGTACCCCGCCTCGCGCACGGCCTGGAAGCCGAACGCCGAGGCGATCAGCTCGATCATGTCGAAGTCGAGCCGCTGGTTGATCGTCACCATCTGCCCCAGCTCCTTGAAGGCGAAGGTGACGATCTGCGTGGGCGGGACCTTGAGGATCCCCGCGAGCTCGCTGACCGTGATGAACTCGGTCACCCGGACCAGGGTCTTCTCGCGTTCCCGTTCCTCGCGCCGCTTCTCCTCGAGCACCTCACGCATGCTCGGACCCTCGTCGCGGCGGTGCGGGCCCCGCCGTGTGACCGGTCCGCGCAGCGACGCGAGCGTGCGCGAGATGTTCTCCGCCACCGCCTCCTGGTCCACCAGCGACCGCTTGCCCTTCTTCTTGCCGCGCTTCCCCTTCTCGCGCCGCTCGGCCTGGGGCACGACCCCGGGGGCCGCGGAGGCGATCGGTCGGGGCGGCACCGCCGCGCCGGGCACCGCTGACGCGACGGGCCGCGGGCGCACCGACATCGGGCGGGCTCCGGGCGGCGTACCGGCGATCGGCGTGGGGGCGATGGGCGGCGGCGGCGGCGCGGCGGCCGCGGGTGCCACGGGCGGCGCGGTCAGCCCGGCGGCCGAGACCGCCGGTAGTGCGGCGCCGGCCTCCGGCGCCTCCGCGGGCGGCGCTTCCTCGACCGCGGGCGCCAGATCGCGGAACAGCGCGGCGGCCCGCTCCTCGAGACTCGGGGCCTGGCGCTCCTCGATGGCCCGCGCGGCCTCCAGCGCCTGCCGCGCCCGCAGCTCCGCTTCGGCCGTCTCGACGGCAGCCTGTGCCTGCGCCTCGGCCTCGGCGGCGGCGACCTCGGCCGCGGTCCGGCGACGGCGCACGGGGCGCGCCACGGGCTCGGGCGCTGGTGCCGGCTCGGCGGCCGCGGCGCGGCGGCGCTTGGGCGCGGGAGCCGGTTCCTTCAGGCGCCGCTTCTCGCGCTCCCATCGCGCCCGCACCAGCGCGACCTGCTCCTCCTTGAGCGGCGAGAGATGGCTGCGCACGAAGATGTCCATCTCCTTGAGCAGCCCCATCAGCTGCTCGCTGGAGACGCCGAACTCGGCCGCCAGGTCATGGATCCGCGTCGTCACTGAACTCCTCCACAAACGGCCTCGAGCCCCCGCGCCAATGCGGGATCGCTCACCCCGACAGCCTGCACCGGCGGCCGGCCCAGCCCGGCGCCCAGCACGTCCGCCGTCGGACCGGTCAGCACCGGGATCCCCCGGGCGCGCGCCGACCGCTCCACCTTGTCCCGCGTCCGGGGACTCGCATCGGCTGCCAGCACCACGCAGGCGAAGGCGCCGCGCTGCAACCCTGCCCGGACTCCTGCCACCCCCACCGTCACCCGCCGCCCGCGCAGGCCGAGGCCCAGCAGCCCCACGAGCCGGTCGGTCACGCCGAAGGCGCGGGCGCCTCGGGCTCTGCGTCCTCCTCACCTTCCTCGGTCATCTCCGTGAGGAAGGCCATCAGCTTGTCCGCCAGCTCCGGGGTGATCCCCGGGATGGTCAGCACCTCTTCGCGTTCGAGGTCCAGCACGTCCTGGAGCGTCTTCTTGCCCGCCTGCTCGAGCACGGCCACGAGCTCGGGCGACAGCCCTTTCATCTCCGCCAGCGACACCCGCGTGACCTGCTCCTCCTCCACCGGCAGCGGGGCGAACAGCGGGCCCTCGCCACCGCGCTCCAGCCACTCGCGGCTCGAGTAGAGGTCGATCTTCCACCCGGTGAGCTCGGACGCCAGCCGCACGTTCTGGCCGTTGCGGCCGATGGCGAGGGAGAGCTGGTCCTCGTCCACGATCGCCTGGATGGTGCGCGTCGCCGCATCGGAGAACACGCGCGCGACGCGCGCCGGCGCGAGCGCCAGCTTGGCGAACCGCTCGGGATCGGGCGACCACGGCACGATGTCGATCCGCTCGCCCCCCAGCTCGTTGACCACGGCCTGCACCCGCGAGCCCTTCAGCCCGACGCAGGCTCCCACCGGATCGATGCCGTCATCGCGGCTCGAGACGGCGATCTTGGTGCGGCTCCCGGCCTCGCGCGCGCTGGCCCGGATCTCCACCACACCCTGCTGCATCTCGGGGACCTCGATGCGGAACAGCGCCTTGACGAACGCGGGATCGGCTCGGGAGAGGATGAGGCGGGGTCCCTTCGGAGTCTCCTCGATCCGCTTCAGGACCGTGCGGATCGTGTCGCCCTGGTGGAAATGCTCGCGGTGGTTCTGCTCGCGATAGGGCACGATCGCCTCCGCCTCGCGGAAGCGGTTGAGCATTACCACGATCTTCCCCCGCTCGATCTGCTGCACCTCCCCCGACAGCAGCTCACCCACCTTGCCCGAGAACTCGTCGCGGATCTTGGTGCGCTCGCCCTCGCGCACGCGCTGGATGATGCGCTGCTTCGCCGCCTGCACCGCCGTCCGGCCGAACTGCTCGAAGGGCACCTCCTCCTCGAGCACGTCGCCGGGCTGAAAGGCGGGGTCCTCGAACCGGGCCTCCTCGAGCGCGATCTGCGACGCCGGGTCTTCCACGGTCTCGACGACGGTGCGCAGCAGCACGATGCGAATCGTGCCCTTCAGCTCGTCCACCGAGATCTCGGCCCGCACGTTGGGTCCGTAGCGCTTGGCCAGCGCGGCGTGCAGCCCGTCCTTGAGCAGCTCCACGAGCTCGCCGCGGCCCAGCTGCTTCGCGTTGGTCAGCTCGCGCAGTGCCGATACGATGTCGGTTGTCGTCGCCATGCCGTCATGTCCTGTCTGTCGGCAGATGGTCGATGGCAGACGGCCGTACGCCCGGTCTGAGGCTGCCATCTGCGGACTGCCATCTGCGGTTCACCATTCGATCGCCAAGCGGGCGTCGCCGAGCTCGGACAACCGGTAGTCCGCCGGCTCGCGTCCCTCGGGCTGCAGCGTCACCGTCTCGGCGTCCGGCACGCCGACGATGCGGGCCCGCACCCGGCCCAGTCCCGCGAGCTTCACCGAGACGTCCCGGCCCACGAACCGCACCCAATGGCGGTGCCAGCGCAGCGGGCGCTCCATCCCGGGGCTCGAGACCTCGAGGACGTAACGGGCACCGAGCGGCTGCTCCTGGTCGAGCCAGGCCTCCAGCGCCCGGCTCGCGACCGCGCAGTCGTCCACCGTCACCCGCCGGGGCGGGTCCGACGGAGGCCAGTCGATGCGCACCTGGACCAAGGGTCGGTTCGGCGTTCCGCCGATGCGGAGGTCGGCGAGATCGAGCCCCAATGCGTCCAACCGGGCCCGAAAGGCGTCGACGAGGCGTTCGGAAAGCATGCAAGAAAAAGCGCGGGTTCACCTTCGCCCGCGCAACCGCAGGGAAACCTAGGTCCGGTTCCCGGGATGTCAAGCGGCCGGAGCGGCACGCCCCAGGTACGCGATCATCCGCCCGCCACGACCGCCGGACGCCCGATGCGAGTGGAACCGATCCGCGTCGTGGGCGGCACAGAACGGCGAGATCGTCACCTCGCGAACACCGGCCGCCAAAGCCCGCCGCGCCAGCTCCGCACGCAGATCGAGGCGCTCCGGTTTTTCCACACGACTTCCAGTGACTTCGAGGATGACCTCAGGTCCAACTTCATAACACAAGCCACAAATGCTTACGCCGCAATGGATTACGATGTTCTCCCGATGACACGGCGCGCGCTCGCTCAGAACCGCGATCCCGGCCTCGAGGATGCCGGCCGCCGTGCCCCGCCACCCCGCATGCAGCAGCGCGGCGGCGCCGGTCACCGGGTCGGCCAGGTACACGGGAACGCAGTCGGCCACACTGACGGTCAGCAGCACCCCCGCCTCCCGGGTGGCGTGGCCGTCACAGCCCTCGATGAGGATCCAGCCGTCGGCCCCGGGCCCCTGCCACCGGACGCGGCGCCCGTGGACCTGGCGACCCAGTACCATCGCCCGGAACCCGGCGCCGTGGGCCTGGCGGAACTCGCCCCACCGAGCCATCGCCTGCCCCACAGGCTCCGTCCCGCTCCACAATCCCAGGCTGTAGTCGCCGGTGGGGCCGCGGGTCGTGATGCCGGCGGTGAGACCGAAGCGGGCCTTCCAGGCGCGGAGCTCGAGGCGGGGGACGGCGTCGATGGTGGCCACCGGTTCCTCGATCACGTCCGCCCGCCCTCCTCCACCCGCTCGATCCGCGCACCGAGCGCCATCAGCCGCTGATCGATCCGCTCGTAGCCCCGCTCGATCTGGCCGATGTTGTGGATCTCGGATTCGCCCTGGGCGGCGAGGGCCGCGAGCAGGATCGCCATCCCGGCCCGGATGTCGGGGCTCTCGACCACGCCGCCCCGCAGCGGAGAGGGGCCCGAGATCACGGCACGGTGCGGATCGCACAGGACGATACGGGCGCCCAGCCCGATCAGCTTGTCCACGAAGAACAGCCGCGACTCGAACATCTTCTCGAAGACCAGCAGCAGCCCCTCGCACTGAGTCGCCACCACGATGGCGATGGACATGATG
>DASPFU010000089.1:0-4599 GCA_035620935.1 Gemmatimonadales bacterium | reverse complement strand
CGGCGCCACGCGCCGGGGTGACCCGCCGCGGCGGCTCCGGCTCCGGCTGGTCCTCCTGCGGCACGTCCACGACGCGCAACAGCTCGTCGATGCTCGACTCACCGCGCAGAACGTGCTGCAACCCGGAGTCCCAGAGGTTCTTCATCCCGCCGCGCCGGGCGGCCGCCATGATCTTGTCGGCGGTCTCCCCCGCGGCGATCCGGCGCTCGATCTCGGGCGTGACCGTGAGGATCTCCATGATGGAGAACCGGCCGCGATAGCCCGTCATCGCGCATTCGGGGCATCCCGCCGCGCGGTACAGCGGCGTCTCGGCCGGGAGCCACCGCTTGAGCCGCTCGGGCGGGGCCTCCATCCACACTTCCTTGCACGTGGGACACAGCCTGCGCATCAGGCGCTGTGCCACGACGCCGCGGAGCGCCGCGGCGATCTTGTACGCCTCCACGCCGATGTCGACGAGCCGCGTGACGGCGTTGGCGGCGTCGTTGGTGTGCAGCGTCGAGAGCACGAGGTGGCCCGTCAGCGACGCCTGCACGGCGATCTGCGCCGTCTCCCGGTCGCGGATCTCGCCCACCAGCACGACGTTCGGATCCTGGCGCAGGATCGACCGCAGGGCGGCGGCGAAGGTGAGTCCCGTCTTCTCCTGCACCTGCACCTGCACGATCCCCTGCATCCGGTACTCGACCGGGTCCTCCACCGTGACGATGTTCACGCCCTCGCTCTTGATGAGGTTGAGGGCCGAATACAGCGTCGTCGTCTTGCCCGAGCCCGTCGGGCCGGTGCAGAGGAGGATCCCTTCGTGGTTCTGCAGCAGCTCCTTGATGATGTCGCCCTCGCCCGGATTGAGCCCGAGCATCTCGAGCGACTTGACCGTGGCCCGCTGATCGAGGATGCGGATCACGACCTTCTCGCCCAGCGAGGCGGGCAGCGTCGAGACCCGCAGGTCGATGGGCTGCCCGCCCACCGCCACCCGCGCGCGCCCGTCCTGCGGGCGGAGCCGGTCGGCGATGTCGAGCGACGACATGATCTTGATGCGCGAGATCACCGGCAGCCCGGCCGCGCGCGGGATCTTCATCACCTGACGCAACACGCCGTCGATCCGGTAGCGGACCGCGACCCCGCCCTCCTCCGGCTCGATGTGGATGTCGCTCGCCCGCGAGCTGATCGCCTCCGAGATGACCAGGTCCACCAGCCGCACCACCGGCCGCTGGCTCGCCTCCTCCGCCGAAACGCTCAGGTCCTCGACCGGGCCTTCGTCGTGGAGCTGCACCAGCTCCCCGGCCCCCTCCATGCCGTCCAGCAGGCGGTCGAGCGCCTTCTCCGGCCGGTACAGCTCGTCGAGCTTCTCCGCGATCCGCGAGGGCGAGGCGAGCAGCATCCGGATCTCGCGTCCGGTGGCGAAGGCGAGCGACTTCTCGGCGTCGAGGTCGAACGGGTTCGCGGTCGCGACTTCCATGTACGAGTCGGTGAGTCGCATCGGGACGATGCGGTACCGCCGGGCCACCTGCTCGGGCACGGTGCCCCGGATCCCCAGGTCCGCCTCCGACAGGTCGGCGAGCTTCAGCCGGAACCGGTCGGACAGGGCGTTGAGGATGTGCTCGTCGGTCGTGACCTTCTCGGCCACGAGCGTCTCCCACAGGGTCCGGGAGGGTTCCGCCTTGGCGCGCAGCTCGGCCAGGCGCTCGGCCGTGACGAGGGCCTCGAGCGAGCTGGCCAGCCACTCGTCCGGGAAGGGGGTATCCGCCATCAGACTAGCAAGATAGCGGGCGCATGGTTCACAGAACATCCCAGAAGTCGCGGGTGACGTCGAAGGCGAAGCGGACCCGCCGGCTCTGCACGCCGTACCCCGCCTCGAAACGCACCAGCCCCAGCCACTCCACCCCCATGCCGATGATGACACGTGTGCCCGCCACCGGACGCCAGGGAACGCCCGCGACGGGCCCGCCGGCCCACCCCGCCGCCGCGAACGGCGCGACCGTGACGCCACCGGGCGAACGGGCCACGGGCCCGAGGGGGAGGGCCGGCAGGGCGGTCGGCAGGCGCCACTCGACGTGCACCGACGCCGCGCGCGTCCCGCCCCACTCCCGGAACTCGTCGCCGAGCAGCGTGCCCCGTCCTCCCACCGCGAACGATCGGTGCGCGGGCAGGGTCGGTCCCGCCAGGCCCCCCGCGACCCGTGCGAGCACCCGCGTCTCACCCGCGGCGATCAGCACGTGGCCGGAGACCGCGACCCGAGCATAGGGGTCGCGGCCCTGCGCCCGGCCCGCCTCGAGAGCGACTCGCACCGCCGCGTCGCGCCGCACCGCGAAACCGCTGCCGGCGCGGCGGGCCACGATCTCGCCCAGGACCACATCGCCGGCCCCGAGGTCCGAGTTGGGACGGTAGGTGCCGCTCGCCGGGACGGCGCGGACGTCCAGCCCGTCGATCCGCTCCCATCCCGCCGCGACGCTGGCCTCCCACCGCACGCCGAGCGGGTGGCGGTATCCCGCCCGCACGCCCTGCGCCAGGTAGTAGTCACCATCGTCGTTCCCCAGCTCCTGCGCGCCGAGCGAATTGACGAAACGGGAGCCCACGAGCCAGTCGGACAGATCGCGGACCTCGCGGAACCCGGCGAGCCACGGGCCGCTGCGGCCCACCGCGGGCCCGAGGTCGAGCCGCGCCGTCACGCGCTCGTCCGAGAGGCCGACGCCGGCGAGCACGCGCACCTCCCACCGGGAGGCGGGCCGGAACGAGAGTCCCCCGCCCAGGGCGAGCCCCTGGACGCGATTCACGTGTGCCAGGTCCGAGAGACTGCGCGTCGCGAGGCCGGGCGGCCGCCGCCGCACCAGGGCCTGCGGTCCCGCGATGCGCTCGACCTCGAGGCGGACCGCCTCGAGGTCCATCCGCCGCACCGGCTCCGCGACCTCCTGCAGCGCGTCCTCCAGCGGCAGACGCCAGGCGAACGAGTCCCGCTGGGCCCTGGGGATCGCCACGATCTCGGGCCCCGCGAACCAGCGGGCGGCCAGCCCGAGGTTGAGCTCGTACGACTCGACCTCCCAGCGCCCGCGGATGATGCCGCGTGCCGGGACGTCGAGCCACGTAGCGCGGCGGCGGATCTCGATCTCCTGGCGGTAGGGGAGCCAGTACCGGCCCTCGATCAGCGCGTTGTCGAGGACGATGCTCAGGTCCTCGAGCTGGCGATCGATGTACGCGCTCGGCGTGAACGTGAACACCAGCCGCACCAGCTCGGCCGTCGCCAGATCCACGTAGAGCGAGCCGACGAGGCCGGGGCGCGAGAAGTCCCGCGGCCGTACCTGCAGCTCCGCGACGCGCACCGCGCGATCGGGCAGCGTCAGGGTGATCGTGTCCCCCAGTGCGAAGTCGTAGCGCGCCTCGCCCTGGGGGCCGAGGGGGTGCGGGACGTCGCGCACCTCGTCCCCTTCCCCCAGGCGAATGACGGGGCCGAAGTTGTTCTGGACGATGCCGAGGTGGTCGATGTGATACTGGATGTCGGTGGGGAGGTCGGCGCGGTCGCGCCACCCGATGATACGCTGCTTGCTGAGGCCCGGGGCCTTCCAGTACACTTCCAGCTCCAGCTGGTCCGTTTTGACGAGTCGCGGCGTTTCCGTGAGGCCCTCGCCGAACTGCCCCAGGAAGAAGAGGAACCCGTGAGCCACGGCCCGGTAGTCCCGGAGTGTCGTGTCCCCCGCCGTGCGCGCCCGCCGTTCGGTGGCGAGCCGGGCCAACTCCCGGGCGTCGGGGGTGTTCCAGGCCTGGGCGGCGAGGGGGCCCGCCAGCAGGGTCGCCAGGAGCCCGGCCCGGAGGGACAGCGGCAGGCAGCAGCGCATCGCGGCGGAATCTCACCGGAGCATCGGAGGCGGGCAAGCGCGCTGGCGCTCGCGACCCTGCTCGTGGCGTGCGGTGCGGGGTCGGACGTCGGCGGCCCCACCGGGACGCCGCGCGACGCGCTGCTCGTCCTGCCCCGCACCGACACGGCCCCGCCCCCGGCCCGCGTCTTCGCCGTCCGGAACGACCGCCTGGAGACGTTCCGGATCGAGCATGGCGACGCGGCCGGTACGCTGTTCGCCGAGTTCCGCTTCACGCCGCGCAGCATCGTCCGGGCCAACGGCCTGCTGGTGTGCGACACGTGCACCGTCCTGGTGACGGTGACGCCGCTGCCGGGACTGTACGGCTTCACGGTCGGGCCGACGCATCTCGTCTTCAACGCCGCCGGCTCGCCCACCGTCAGCGTCTTCTACGGCACCTACGGCGACCTGTCCGTCCACGACTCGAGCGCGCGGTATCCTACCGCCGCCGACTACTCGGCGGCGCTGGCGGTCTGGTACGAGCGGTCGGGCGGACAGTGGGACGAGGAGCGCAACAGCGCGCACCAGTCGGCCACGGTCATGGCGAGCGCGATCGACGCGCCCGCCACCCATCTGCTCGCCGCCCTCAAGTGACCGACGCGACGGCGGGCCTGGTCGCGCAGGCGACCGCCGGGACCGTGGTGCCGGTCGTGCGCGAGCTGGTGCTCGACGCCGAGACGCCGGTCGGTGCCTACGCCCGGATCGCGCGGCCGCCGTTCGGCTTCCTCCTCGAGTCCGCCGTCGGCGGGGAGCGTTG
>DASPFU010000088.1:0-4446 GCA_035620935.1 Gemmatimonadales bacterium | reverse complement strand
GGACTGCTCGACGCCGCCGACCGGGGGCAGATCGAGCGGCGCGACGGCACGATCCACTTCCTCGACCTGGCCGATGCGCATCGTCCGCGCTGAGCTGCGCGAGCTGGTGCTGCCGCTCGTCGTCCCGTTCGCGATCGCGGGCGGGGAGATGTTGGAGCGCCGGTCCCTCGTCGTGGTGCTCACCGACGACGCGGGGCGCACGGGCTACGGCGAGTCCCCTCCGTTCGCCCTGCCGTTCTATTCGGAGGAGACGCTCGGCACCGCGCGGGCGATCCTCACCGACGTGCTGCTGCCGCGCATCGTGGGGCGGGAGTTCTCCGGGCCGGAGGAGGTGGACGCGGCGCTCCGCGCGGGCGTGCGCGGCAACCCGTTCGCCCGGGCCGGCGTCGAGACCGCCGCGTGGGACCTGGAGGCGCGGCGCCGCGGCGTGGGCCTCGCCCCGCTGGTCGGGGAGCGGCTCGGCGCGACGCCCGCGCCGTCGATCGCGTGCGGGGTGGCGCTGGGCATCCCGGCCGACCGGCGGCCCGCGACGCTGACGCGCCAGGTGGCGGAGGCCGTCGCCGCGGGCTACCAGCGGGTCAAGATCAAGATCGCGCCGGGGTGGGACGAGGTGGCCGTCGTGGCGGCGCGGGATGGCCTGGGGGGGAGTGGCGTGCCCCTCACGGTGGACGCGAACGGGGCGTACCGCTGGCCCGAGGATACCCCGGCGCTGCGCGCGCTCGACGAGTTCGGGCTGCTGTACATCGAGCAACCGCTCGCGCCAGAGGAGCTGGTCGGGCACGCGCGGCTCGGCGGTCTGCTCCGCACGCCGCTCTGCCTCGACGAGACCCTGCGCAGTGCGGACGTCGCGCGGCAGGTGCTCGAGCTGGACGGCCCACGGGTCTGGAACCTGAAGGTGCACCGGGTGGGCGGACTCACCGAGGCCTGCCGCATCCAGCGGCTCGGCGCCGGGGCGGGGATCGCGCTGTGGGCCGGGACCATGCCGGAGTCCGGGCTCGGCAGCCAGGCGGCGATCGCGATGGCGGCGATGCCGGGGTTCGTGTATCCCTCCGACGTGGAGCCGAGCGCGCGGTGGTTCGGGGCGGGTGTGGACGTCATCGAGCTGACGATGGATGGCGCGGGGCGGATGCCGGTGGCGGCGGCGTCCGTGGGCGACCTGCTGGACGTCGCACGCTTCCGTTCGGCGACCCGATCGATAGCTTTCTGCGACCCGCCAGCCACGCCATCACGCTGACCGGAGGTGTATGAGCCGTCCGCCTGAGGGGTACTGGGCAACCAACCTGTACCTCAGCCCGCGGCAGCGCCCCAAGGGGGACGCGCCGACCCGCGACCTGCCCCCACGGGCGGCGGTGCGGTTCAAGCGCGCGCGCGAGTCGATCCGGGCCCTCAAGCACGTGACGGAGCAGGTGGTCTACCTCGGCACGACGTGGAAATGGGTGTGGATGTACGAGGTCGGCGGTCGCAAGCTCGGGTACCTGCATCCGATGGCCTCGGGCGTGAGTGCCACGTTCGTCCTCACGGCGGAAGAGGAGACCGAACTCGCGGCGACCCAGGGGGTGTCGCGGGTGATTCGTGCGGCGGTCCGCGACGGGTATGCGGGCGAGGGGCTCCGCTGGTGCTGGCTCGAGCTCACCGATCTCGAGGTCGTCACCGCGCTGGTGGACGTGGTGCGATTCAAGCACCAGATGCTCGCCCGCCCGGATTGAGGGTCGGGCACGCCGACCTACTTGTGCGTCCTTCGCGGGGCGAGGTAGATTCCGCCGCCCGCAAATCGTTGCAGCATCACACTTAGAACCGATCGCTCCGTCATCGAGGCCGACGCATTGATCACGTTGCGACAGCGTACGCGAGTGGGGGGCCTGCTGTGTGCCCTGGCGGCGGGGCCCCTTCTGGCGGCGCAAGCCCCGAGCACCGCGACCCCGCCCGCGGCGCCGGCCGCCCCGTTCGTGGCGCCCGTCATCGACGACACCGCCAGCCTGCCGGGCCCCCGCCAGCCGATCTTCTTCCGCCACGACATCCACGCGGGCCAGGACGAGATCCCCTGCCAGTACTGCCACAATACGGTGACGGTCTCGAGCGAGCCCGGGATGCCGAGCCTGCAGACGTGCATGGGGTGCCACCTGATCATCAGCGGCACGACCCCCAGCCACCGTGCGGAGATCACCAAGGTCCGCACCGCCTGGAGCGAGCGGCAGCCGCCGGAGTGGCTGCGGGTGTTCTGGCTGCCGCAGTTCGCGCGCTTCCCGCATCAGCGCCACATCAAGGCGCTGGGCCAGGACGGCTGTACCCTGTGCCACGGTGACGTCGCCCGCATGCCGCAGATCGCCCAGCCGAAGGAGAGCACGCTGCTGATGGGCTGGTGCATCCGCTGCCACGTCGAGCGGGCCGTGTCCCGCGACTGCACCGTCTGCCACTACTGAGCCAGAGCGCATATGAGTGACGGCATCAACCGCAGGCGCTTTCTCAAGGTCCTCGGCGTCACCGGCGGCGGGGCGGCGGCGCTCTCGGCCTGCGGCATCGGCCCCGAGCCGACGCGGAAGCTGGTCCCGTACCTCGTCTCGCCGGAGGACCAGATCCCCGGCAACGCGACGGTGTACGCGTCCACCTGCCGCGAGTGCGCAGCCGGGTGCGGCATCCACGTACGGGTCCGCGAAGGTCACGCCGTCAAGATCGAGGGCAACCCCGAGTCGCCGGTGAACCGCGGGCGGCTGTGTGCGCGCGGGCAGGCGGCCCTGCAGGGCCTGTACAACCCCGACCGCCTGCGGACGCCGAAAGCGCGGACGGCGGACGGTCAGCTCGCCGACATCACGTGGGACGAGGCGCTGCAGCGTCTCGACGAGCAGGTGCGGGGCGCAAGCGAGCAGGGGATCGTGTTCCTCACCGGCCACGATACCGGAGCGATGGACGAGCTGGTCGACGAATGGCTGGCCTCGGTCGGCGGGCGGCGCGTGCGCTACGAGCCTTTCGCCTACGAGGCCCTCAGGGAGGGGAACCGGCTCGCCTGGGGCTCGGCCGACGTGCCGCACTACGACCTGGCCGCGGCGAAGTACGTCCTCTCGTTCGGCGCCGATTTCCTCGATACCTGGCTCGACCCGGTCGGATTCCAGAACGCCTTCGCGCGGGCGCGCGCCTTCGAGGCGGGGCGGGCGGTGAACCCGGCCCGTCTGGTGTACGTGGGCCCGCGCCTGCCGGTGACCGGGATGAACGCGGATGAGTGGCTGGCCGCGGCGCCCGGCACCGAGGGCAAGCTCGCGCTCGCCCTGGCGTACGTGATCGTGCGCGACGGGCTGTCGCCGCTTCCCCCCGACGCCGACCGGCTCCGGGGCCTGCTGGCCGAGTACGCGCCCGCGGCGGTGGGGCCGGAGACGGGCGTCCCCGCCGACGTGATCGAGCGGGTGGCGCGGGACTTCGCGCGGTCGGGGGCCCCGCTCGCCCTCGCGGGCGGGATGGCGGCACACTATCCCAATGCGGCCGGCATCGTCGCCGCGGTCAACGTGCTGAATCACGTCGCGGGGGCGTCGGGCAGGACGCTGCGCCACGGCGCTGCCCTTCCGGTCGCCGCGGCCGGCCGCTACGCCGACATGGCCGAGCTGACCGGGGACCTGGCCGATGGGGCGGTGGCCCTGCTGCTGGTGCGCGGCGCCAATCCCGCGCATACGCTGTCGGGCGGGTTCATCCAGGCGCTCGACCGGGCCAGATTCGTGGTGAGCTTCGCCACCACGCTCGACGAGACCACGGCCGCGGCCGATCTCGTCCTGCCCGACCTGCATCCGCTGGAGCAGTGGAACGACTCGCGGCCGAGAGCGGGCGTGACCGCGCTGCAGCAGCCGGTGATGCAGCCGGTGTTCGCCGACTGCCGCAGCGCGGGCGACGTCCTGCTGGGGCTGATGGGCCGTTCCGGCGGGTTCCGCGCGTATCTCGAGGCGCGGTGGCGGGAGCAGCACGCCCGCGCGCGCGGCGCGGGCAGCTTCGAGGCCTACTGGATGGCGGCGCTGCAGCACGGCGGCGTGTATGGCGAGGCCCCGACCCGCGCGGCCCGGCTGACCGTCGACCCGGCCGGCCTGCGCGCCGCGCTCGACGTGGGCATCGATGGCCCGGTGGAGCAGACGGTGTGCGTGGTGTTCCCACACCCGGTGCTGCACGATGGGCGGGGGGCGGACAAGCCGTGGCTCCAGGAGCTGCCCGACCCGGTGTCGAAGATCGCCTGGCACGCCTGGGTCGAGGTGCACCCCGAGACGGCGGGGACGTGGAACGTGGTGAGCGGCGACATCGTGCTGCTCACGTCGCCCGCCGGCGCGGTGCGCGCGCCGGTGTGGGTGACGCCGTCGGTGCGGCCGGGCACGGTGGCGGTCCCGACGGGCCAGGGCCACGTGGCGTCCGGGCGCTACGCGCGCGATCGCTCGTTCAACGCCTTCACCCTGCTGGCGGACGCGCCCACGGCCTGGG
>DASPFU010000087.1:0-5105 GCA_035620935.1 Gemmatimonadales bacterium | reverse complement strand
GGGCGTTCTCGACGACGGCGGAGAGATCGACCTCGATCCACGCGCGGTGGTCGGGCCCGCTCATTGACACGCTCACAGGCGCGGGTATGATACCCGCCCCGGAGGCTAAATGCAAGGAGATTCAGCGCTTGGACGTGCCGTGGTACTCGTGCGCGACCTCAGGGCACGGTGTCCGTGGGACGCCGCCCAGACCCCGCAGACGCTGCGCCCGTACCTCGTCGAAGAGGCCCTCGAGCTCGACCAGGCCATCCGCCACGACGACTCCGGGGCGGTGCGCGAGGAGCTGGGCGACCTGCTGCTCAACGTCGCCTTCCAGATCGTCATCGCGGAAGAGCGTGGCCGGTTCGGCGCAGAGGCGGTCACGCGCGGGCTGGAGGAGAAGATGTGGCGGCGGCATCCGCACCTGTTCGGGCTCGGCGACAAGCCGGCGTCCTGGGAGCACGGGAAGCGGGACGAGGGACGCGGGACGGGTGGCACGCTGGCCGGACTGCCGCCGACGCTCCCCCCGCTGCTCATGGCCTACCGGCTCCAGGAGCGCGCCGCCGGTGTGGGCTTCGACTGGCCGGACGCAGCCGGTCCGATGGAAAAAGTGAAAGAGGAGACCGCCGAGCTGGAGCACGAGTTGGCGACCGAGCGTCCGGCTCCGGGCTCCCGGCTCCCGGCTCCCGTGCTCGATGAGATTGGTGACCTCCTCTTCGCCGTCGTCAACCTCGCGCGCAAGCTCGGCGTCGAGCCCGGCCAGGCCCTCGAGCGGGCGAACGACAAGTTCCGCGCGCGCTTCGCCGCGGTCGAGCGGCTCGCGTCCGAGCGGGGGCTCGAGCTGGGACGCGCGACGCTCGCCGAGCTGGACGCCATCTGGGATGAGGTGAAGCGCGGGGAGGTGGGGCCGCCGTGACGTTCGTGGTGGTGTGGGAGTTCGAGCCCCGCCCGGAGGCGGCACCCGAGTTCGAGCGCGCCTACGGGCCGGAGGGCGTGTGGACCCCGTTCTTCCGCCGCGCGCCCGACTACCTCGGCACCGAGCTGCTGCGGGACGCCGACGCGCCGAGCCGCTACGTCACGATCGACCGCTGGACCTCGCGCGAGGCATACGATCGATTCCGCGTCGAGCATGCGGCCGAGTACCGCGCGATCGACGCGGCGTGCGAGGGCCTGACCCGCCACGAAGCGCTCGTCGGCGCGTTCGAGGTCAGTGATCCGGCGTCGACGTCAACCGGCTGACGCCACGGCTCGGCGTCTCCCTGCGCCGACGCCTTCGAGGCGGGCACCCGGCCGCTGATCACACGCGGCCGCGTGCGGCGCGCCGTGTCTGGCGCGCCGATCCCCCGCGCCCGCTAGGGCCGCAGTGCCCGGAGGTAGAGATACAAGCCGAGCACCTCGGCGTCCGTGAGATGGACGAACCGCTCCCGCGCCGTGGCGGTCATCATGCTCAACTCGCGCCCGCCGGAGGCCACCCCGGCGCGCAGCAGCGTGGTGAAGTCCGCCAGGGAGTACCCCCCCACCACCTCGAGGCCCGGCCCTCCGATCGAGGGATCGCCGCGCAAGTCCGCCCCGTGGCATTCGGCGCAGGTGGTGCGCGCGACGTAGCCGCCGAGGACCCTGGGATTCCGGGCCAGCGCCCGCCGTTCCGTCGCCCCGTCGGCCGCGCCCGGGGCTTCCCTGCCCACCGCCGCGTGGTCGATACCCGCGGCGACCGGCTTGAACTTCCCGGTCGCAAGCCCCACCCGGCCGCGCGGCCAAACGGTCAGCTCGTAGCCCGGACCGTCCACGGGCGGAACGGTGCCCAGGAAGGCGATGAGGCGGCCGAGATCGGCGTCCGACAGGCCGGCGAACGCGGCGGAGGGCATGACGAACACGCTGCGTCCGTCCCGGCGCACGCCATGCCGGATCACCCGCGCCAGCTCCGCGACCGAATGCTCGCGCACGGCTCGGGTGAGATTGGGAGCGACCACTCGAGCGACGCCCCGCGCCTCGAAGACCACCCGCCCCTCGAGCCGCGCGCCGTGGCAGCTGGGGCAGCCGCGCGTCGCGGCCAGCCGTGCGCCTTCGGCCACGGACGCGGAGTCCGTCGGCACGGCGATCGGCACGAGTGGCACATCGTAGGTGCGACCCAGGATGAGCATCGAACGGACGTAGACGCCCGCCGCCGCGAGCACCACGAGCCCGGCGACCACCGCGCTCGCGATGGCCAGCCCCTTCGCGAGGCGGCGGGTCACGGCCAGAGCTTGTAGAGGGTCCGGGGAAACGCGATCGCTTCGCGGATGTGGGGGATGCCGCAGATCCAGGCGACGGTGCGCTCGACGCCCAGCCCGAACCCCGAGTGCACGAAGGTGCCGTAGCGGCGCAGGTCCAGATACCAGCCGTAGGCCTCCTCGGGCAGCCCCTCTTCGCGGATGCGGGCCAGCAGCCGATCGTAGTCGTCCTCGCGCTGACTCCCGCCGATGATCTCGCCGTACCCTTCGGGGGCGAGGCAGTCGTTTCCGAGGACCGTGCGAGTGTCGGCGGGGTTCTCCTTCATATAGAAGGCCTTCACGGCCTTCGGATAGTTGTACACGAACACCGGCCGGTCGTACTGTTTCGCCAGCAGGGTCTCGTCGTCGCCGCCCAGGTCGCGGCCCCAGGTGATGTGGGCGCCCAGCCGTGCGAGCTTTTCCACCGCCTCGGTGTATGAGATGCGGGGAAACGGCGGCGCGATGCGCGCCAACGGCGTCGTGTCGCGCTCCAGCTCGGCGAGCTCCGTCTTGCGGCGCTCGAGGCAGCGGCCCACGATGTAGGAGACGAACTCCTCCTGGAGCCGCATGTTGTCATCCGAGTCGTTCCAGGCGACCTCCGGCTCGACCATCCAGAACTCGGTGAGGTGCCGCCGGGTCTTGGACTTCTCGGCCCGGAAGGTCGGGCCGAAGCAGTACACCTTGCCGAGCGCGGCCGCGGCCGCTTCGACATAGAGCTGCCCGGTCTGCGCCAGGTACGCCTTGCCGAGGTCGAAGTACTCGGTGGCGAAGAGGGTGCCCGCGGTCTCGCCGATCGAGCCGGTGAGGATCGGCGTGTCCACCAGCACGAAACCGCGCTCGTAGAAGAAGTCGCGGATCGCCTGGATCACCTCGTGGCGGACCCGCGCGATGGCGACCTGGCGGCGGCTGCGCAGCCAGAGGTGGCGGTGCTCGAACAGGAAGGCGGTGCCGTGCTCCTTCGGCGTGATCGGGAAGTCGGGGCTGGGCCCGAGGAGGCGCAGGTCGGCGGCCTGCAGCTCCACGCCGCCGGGCGCCCGCTGGTCGACGCGCACCGTGCCGGTCGCCAGGACGGCGCACTCCTGGGTGAGCGTGCCGACGGCCGCCCAGGCCGTGTCGGGGACGTCCTTCTTCGACACCACCACCTGGAGGTATCCGGTGCCGTCGCGCAGCGCGACGAAGGCGATCTTGCCGCTCGAGCGGGTGGTCGTCACCCAGCCGCGCACCGTCACCACCGCGCCGACGTGCCGGGCCAGCGCCTCGATCCTCGTGTGATCCGTCATCGCGGCGGCATACTAGCCGTGGTGTTTTTGGCTGTCAACGCGACCGCCTGTCCCCCACCCACCCGGTTCGGCCCCGACCGCGACCTCGCGCCCCAGGTCCCGCCCGGCTCCGCCGCAGTCCCCGAGACGCTCGCGGCCGCGCCCGCCGAGCAATGGACCCGCTACGTCGGCCGGGCGATCCGCGGCACGCCGGCGATCGGCCGCGAGGTGGTCGCCGTCGCTACCGTGGACCACAACGTGGTGCTGCTCGAGCGCGAGACGGGGGCGGTGCTCTGGCGCAGCCGGCTGTCCGGGACGATCCGCGGCGGTCCCCTGCTGCGCGATGACCGCCTGTACGTCGCCACCGAGCGCACGCCGAACAGTCACGTCTACGCCCTCAACCTGCGGGACGGTCGCACCGTCTGGCGCCAGCCGGCCGGCGGGGTCGCCGCGCCCCTCGCGCTGGACGGTGACGCGCTCTACGCGGTCACCGAGCAGGGCACGGTGCTGCGGCTGGCCGCGCGCGACGGCGCGGTCGTGTGGCAGCGGCGCCTGGGTGGTGGCATCCGCGCCGCGCCCGTGCCCACTCCGGCGGGGGTGGCCATCGCGACGACCAGCGACTCCCTCTATCTGCTCGACCCGGCGACCGGCGGTGTGCGCGCGAGCCGCGCCACGCCGGGGACCGTGCTCGCCACGCCCGCCACCGACGGCCGACACCTCTTCGTCGCCACGGTCCGCGGGGTGGTGCTGGCGGTGACCGTCGAGGGGCTCGAATCCGTCTGGGAATTCACGCTCCCCGACGCCGTGTACGGCGCGGCGGTGGTTGCGGCCGATACGCTGCTGGTGCTGGCGCGGGACGGCACGCTGGCGCTCGTTCCCGTCACGGCTCCAGAGTCCCGGCGAACCCTGTCCCTCGGCCGCCCCGCCGTCGCGGGACCCACGGTCACAACGGCGGGCGTGCTCGTCGGCACCGTGGCGGGCGAGGTCCTGTGCGTCGACCCGGCGACCGGCGCCGTCCGGTGGCAGGCCAGGGTCGCCGGCCCGATCGAAAGCCCGCCCGCGGTACGCGAGGGTCGGCTGGTGGTCGTGGACGGCCGCGGCGGGGTACACTTCTACCGATGACGCGCCTGCGCACGCTGCTCCTGCTGCTCGCCGTCGCGGTGGCCCCGCTCGCGGCGCAGGCCCCCGTGCCCGAGGGCCAGGCACCGCCGCCCACGGGACGCTCGTTCATCCAGCGGGTGGCGGGTCCCGGCAAATGGGTGACCGGGGTCGCGTCGATCGCGCTGATCGCCTTCGCCGTGCGGGAACACGAGCGGTCGAACGACAGCTGGGACGACCTGGTCGCGATCTGCCGGGCCGACAACGCGCGTTGCGAGGTCGCCCCGGACGGGACCTACTATGACTTCGAGGCGGAGCGACTCTACCAGGAATCGCTGTACTACGATCGGCGCGCGCAGCGCCGCATCCTGGGCGGGCAGGCCGCACTCGTGATCACGGGCGCCCTGCTGATCGTGGATCTGAGCGTGCGGCGCGACGGGACCAACAACGTGCCGTTCGATCCGGACCAGGCATACGTGGCGCCGGCGAAGGGTGGCGGGGTGCTGCTGGGGTTGCGGGT
>DASPFU010000086.1:0-2249 GCA_035620935.1 Gemmatimonadales bacterium | reverse complement strand
CGAGGTCGTGCGGCTCACGGTGCTCTTCATCTGGATCCTGGGCGCGGTGCAGCCCCTGATGGCGATCGAGTTCACCCTGGGCGGCGCCCTGCGCGGCGCGGGGGACACGCGCTTCCCGCTCTTCGCCGTCCTCACCGGGCTGGTGGGCGTGCGCTGCGTGCTGGCCGGCGTCTTCGCCTGGCTGCGCCTGGACGTGGAGTGGATCTACGGCGCGCTGATCGCGGACTACGTGGTCAAGACCAGCATGCTCGGAACGCGCTTCCTGCGCGGCCGCTGGAAGACCATCCGGGTCTAGCCTGCTTTTCTCACCAGGGTCCGTCGCGAGGCGGTGCAGATTCGTGCCCTGGCGCGAGATCGCGACCGAGGGAAGCGGAGGCGTAGCCGAAGCTACGTCGAGCACCCGCAGGGAGGGATCTCGCGCCAGGGCGCGGAGATGCGCCGCCGCAGTAGGGCCCTGGTGAGAAATGCGGGCTGATATGGAGCGACCCCTGTCAAGGGCTCGCTGATCGCTCGGCTCGTGCTCGCGTGGCTCCGATGGGCTTCCTCCTGGGTCGAGCTGGAGGACGGCAGCGGTGGTGCGGGCGTCTTCGACGACGAGTCACTCTGATATGCGCGGGTTGCCCCGGTGGGGCCGAGCCGCATGACCGTGCTGCGTCGGGAGGCAGGCGCCGTCTAGGATCGCGGGTCCGGAGGGCCGAAGCCCTCCTGTCGCATAGCCCGATCGCGCGTCCCTCCGAGCCGTGCCCGGCCTCCGCTGCCGTCCTCGCTTCGAACCTCCTCGATGGGGGTGTCGGTGTGTCGTTCCTCCTGGCTCAAGTCGTCTCGGGGCGGTGGGGATCCAGTGCCGTCCACAGGAAGCCCACGAGCTCGCGTCCCACGGCCACCGTGACCTGGTTGTGGGCCTTGCCCCGAGCCAGCAGCCGCCGGTAGCGCGCGTACAGTCGGTGCTGCGCACGGTCGGCGATGGCGATCACGTGCGGCGGCTGACCGCGGCGCCGCTCGCGCAGCGCGTAGCCCACGGCCGGGCGATGGCGGTAGTGCCAGGCCGCCTCGATCAGCAGGCGCCGCACCCGACCGTTGCCGGCCCGCGTGATCCCTCCGCGACGTTCCTTGCCCCCGCTGGACCGCTCGCTCGGCACCATCCCGACGTACGCCATCAGCTCGCGTGGTGAGCTGAAGCGGCGCCAGTCGTGGATCTCCGCCGCCAGCGAGAGCGCCGTCAGCGTGTCGATCCCCCGGAAGCAGCGCAGCCAGCCCACGGGCTCGTTCCATGGCGCCTGCTGGGCGAAGGCCTCGAGCTTCGCGTCGAGTGCCGCGAGTCGGCTCTCGAGCTGCTCGAGCGCCAGGAGGTGATCGTCGAGGATCGCCTGGTCGGCCGGGTGCTCGAAGCGCCGGCCCCGCAGCCACTCGAGATGCGCCCGGGTCCAGGCCCGGCGCCCCCGCGTCCAGCGCACCCCGCGCCGCAGCAGCAGCTTCGAGAGCCGGTGCCGTACCCGGGTCTGATCCCGCTTCACGGCCTCCCGGGCGCGGCACAGATCCCGCACCGCCTCCTGCTCGGGCGTCGGGGCGTGCACCGCCGTGAGCAGCCCGCTCCGCAGCAGCTCCGCCAGCTTGCGCGCGTCGCGCCGGTCCGTCTTGATCCGGTCTCCGGGCTTGATCGGGATCAAGGCCGGCGCCACCACCACGCAGCCCACGTCCAGCGCCTCCAGCTCCCGCATCAGCCCGTAGCCCAGCGGGCCCGCCTCGTAGGCGCACACCACCTCCCCCGGGGCTCGACGCCGCAGTCGACGCACGAAGCGCCGCAGTCCCTCCGGGCTGTTCGCGAACGCGTCCTCGGCAGGCCGAGCTGCCCCGGGTAGCAGCGTACCCGCGTGGATCGTCTCCTGGTGGGCATCCAGACCGACGTAGGTGATATCCTGGCTCATAGACCGGCTCCTTCGCATGCGGCTCTACCGCCCTCGGGCGGCAACCCGCGGGAATAGGGCCTTCGCGGCCCCGTACTCAGTTGTTGACTGAGCACGAGCGTTGCGAATGGAGCCGGTCGCTCCATATGGTCTAGGATCCGCGGGGGGGCGGAGAGGCCGCGGCGCGGAGGATCCTGGGTTGGCGGCTCTCCTGGTGCGACTCGCGATCTGGTTGCCGCTGGCGTGCGCCCCGGCTCCCCAGCCCGAGGTCGTCACCCTCGCCCCTGCTGCGGCGCCGCGGGTCCTCGACCCGCCGGAGCCCGCGTCCCCCGCCCCCGAGCCCTA
>DASPFU010000085.1:0-7131 GCA_035620935.1 Gemmatimonadales bacterium | reverse complement strand
CGCTGGTGCTCCTCGACGAACACCGCCGTCGGGGCGTCGTCGCCGAGCAGCGGAAACAGGGCGCGTTCCTCGTTGTCGTTGTGGGCCCGTACGGCGGTCGAGAGGAACGCGTGCGCCTCGAGCGTGGCGGCGAGGGACGGTCCGGGGTCGCCCCCGCGTCGCAGCGCCAGCGCGGCTCCCTCGAGCCGGCTGAGCACCGCCAGCGCCTCCTGGTGCTCGGCCTGGAAGCGGACCAGCGGATCGCCGGTCACGGGACCACCACCCATCGGACCCCCTCGCCCCGGCGCAACCGGTCGAAGCCGGCGTTGATGTCGGCCAGCGGGATCGTGCCGCTCACGATCGGGTCGAGGGTGAGCCGTCCCGCGACCACCAGCTCCAGGATGTCGCGGTATTCGCCCGCACCACAGCCAAGGCTGCCCATGACCTCGAGCTCGAAGTACATCAACTTCGCCGCGGAGAGCGTCACCGGTTCGTGGGAGTAGCCGATGACACACATGCGGCCGCCCTTGCGCAGCAGCGAGAACCCCAGCTCCATCGTCTTCGGGTTACCGATCGCCTCGAACACGACCTCGGCGCCGCCCCCAGTGAGCTCGCGCACCTTCTTGTCCGCGCGCTCCACGGTGCCGGGGTTGAGAGTCGCGAAAGCGCCGAGCCGGGTAGCGAGGGCGAGGCGGGCGTCGTTGAGATCGAGCGCGATCACCCGTCCCCCCGCCGCCGCGGCGCATTGCACCACGTTGAGGCCCACGCCCCCGCACCCGACCACCACCACCGACTCACCGACCCGCACGCGCGCCCGGTTGCGGACCGCGTGGAACGGGGTGGAGAGCGCGTCGGCGATGACGCTCGCCTTCTCGAGCGGCAGCGAGGCGGGGACCGGGATCAGCTCCCTCGCCGGCACCACGACGTACTCCGCGTAGCCGCCGTCGATGTTGTTCCCCAGCATCACCATCTCCACGCACAGGTTCTCTCTCCCGTGGCGACAGAACTCGCACCGGCCGCACCCGTACACCGAGGGGATCAGGACGCGGTCGCCGGCGGCGCGCTCGGTGACGCCGGCGCCCAGCCCGGCCACCGTACCGGCGATCTCGTGACCGAGCACGAGCGGCGGCGTCTTGAAGGGCTTCACCCCGTGGTCGAGGTAATGCAGGTCGGTGTGACACATGCCGCATCCCGCGACCCGTACCAGGGCCTCGCCCGGGCCTGGCGCGGGGGTGGGAACCTCCTCGATGGAGAGCGGTCTGCCCGCTTCCCGGAACACTGCCGCCTTCATGGTCGCTCCTTACTCCGGCCGTCGCCGTGTGTAGACGGTCCGGAACAGCGTAGCGAGGGCGCAGGTGTCGCAGCCCTCGTCCAGGTCCTCGGGGACCACGGGATCGGCGACGACCTCGTAGCCCATCGCCGCATAGAGCGCGACCGCCTCCTCCGCGCGCGCCGTGTCGGTGACGAACCGCCGCTCCCACCCCGCCGCGAGGCGCTCCGGGTTGGCGCGGACCCGCTGGGTGCCCAGGGCCCGCAGTGCTTCCGCCTCGGCGATCGCGCGGAGCGCGTCGGCGGGGTCGGGCTTCACTCAGGCCGCCGCGGCACCGGTCGTGGTGAGGCGGCGGTGCGCGAGCACCGCGGCTCCCAGCGCCGACACGAACTGCACGTGCTCGGGGGGCGGGACGTTCACCGCCGTGTCGAGCTCGCGGCGGATCACCTCAGCCATGCGCTCGAACCGCAGGATGCCGCCGATCAGGGTGAGCTCGGGCTCGAGTCGTACGCGCTTGAGCAGCTGCACCGAACGGCCCACCAGCGACACGATCGCACCGTACATGATGTCGGCCGGCGCGGCCCCTTGCGACAGCTGGTTGATCACCTCCGACTCGGCGAACACGGCGCAGACGCCGGAGATGGTCACGGCCTCCTTGGACGTCGCGACGAGAGGGCCGATCTCCTCGGTCGAGTAGCCCATGTAGCGCGCCGTCTTCTCGAGGAACGCGCCCGTGCCCGCCGCGCACTTGTCGTTCAGCCGGAACGACTTGACCTTGCGGTCCTCCCCGACGCGGCTCGCCTTCATCGTCTGGCCTCCCACGTCCAGCACTGTGCGCGTGCCGGGGAAGAGCAGGCCCGCGCCGCGGGCGGCCGCGGTCAGGTCGGTGACCTGGAGGTCGCTCCCCGTCGCCTGGTGCCGGCCGAACCCCGTGGCCACGACGTAGCCGACGTCCTCCCGCCGGATCCCGGCGGCGGCGATCGCCTGCGCGAGCGCGTGCTCGCTCACCTTCGTGAGCTGGAATCCCGTCGGCTCGATCGCGAGGCCGGCGATGCGGTTCCCTCCTTCGAGGACCACCGCCTTGGTGTACGTGGACCCGACGTCGATGCCCGCCGCGTAGGTCATACCGCTCCCTTCGTCGCCGGGGCGGGGGCCCGGCCCGCGAGGATGTGGTCCAGCGCGAACAGGGCCGCGCCGAGCGCCCCCATGTAGTGCGAGTCGTCGCTCACGTTCACGGCCATCCCGACCCGGTCCCGCAGCGCCTCGATCATCGCCTGGTTCTTCGCGACCCCGCCGGTGAAGGTCACCTCGGGCTCGATGCCGACGCGGCGCAGCAATCCGACCGATCGGGCGGCGATCGACTGGTGCACCCCCAACAGGATGTCCTCGATCTTCTTGCCCTTGCCCAGCCACGACAGGACTTCGGACTCGGCGAACACCGTGCAGGTGGTGCTGATCTTCACGGGCCGTTCGCCCCGCAGCGCCGTCGGACCGAGGTCGGGCAGGGGGATGTCGAGCGCGCTCGCCGCGGCGCCGAGGAACCGGCCGGTGCCGGCGGCGCACTTGTCGTTCATGCAGAAGTCGAGGATCTCGCCCACCGGCGAGACGCGGATCGCCTTCGTGTCCTGGCCGCCCATGTCGATCACGGTGCGGGTGGCCGGGAACATGTGCGCGGCGCCGCGCCCATGGCACGAGATCTCGGTGACCTGCGTGTTGCCGAAGGTCACCTTGTAGCGTCCGTAGCCCGTTCCGACGACGAACTCGACCTCCTCTTCCCGGAGGTCGCCGTCCTGGAGCGCCATGCGGAACGCGGTCTCGGCCGCGCGCGTGACGTTGGCGCCTGTGTCGGTGAGCGCGCGCGCCACGATGCGGCGGCCTTCGTCGATGATCACCGCCTTGGTCTGCGTGGACCCGACGTCCACACCCGCCGCGAAGGCCACGTTCACCTCCCCGCGGCCGCGATGGCCGCCTGCGCCCGGCGGGACGCGAGCCCCTCGAAGAACGCGTCCACGCGGTTCTTCATCTGTGCCTCGGAGACGACGCGCCGGTCCATCATATCGGACTCGATGAACAGCGTCGCGATGTCCTTCATCTCCATCAGGGCGCGGCGGTTGTCCGCCAGGCCGGTGGATACCGTGCGGCAGCTCTTGATGGGATGGAACACCACGCCGTCCACCGCGTAGCCGTCGATCATGTCGGCCAAGATGCGCGTCTGGAAGAACATCGAGTCCATCGCGTCGCGCACCGAGATCAGCAGGCCCTCGGCGAGGCTCTCGAGCGGGCGGGCGAGGTCGTACTGGAAGCCCAGGTTCGTGCCGCCCGAGGCGAACCACAGGTAGGTCGAGTTCACGAAGGTCCCGCCCCACTCGCCGAACAGCTCGTTGAACCGCCGGAAGATGGGGTAGCACGGCACGCCGACGAACACGAGGCGCCATTTCTCCTCGGTGAGGGTGCCGATGCCGTGCGCCACCTTGTACTCCATCTCGGCGACGAGGTCCTCGAAGTACGCCGCACCCTCCGGGGTCCCGCGCAGCGCGTTGGCCACCCCGAGATAGATCGTCCCGTCAGAGAGGGCGTTGAACACCGACGGGCGACTGCGGTTCAGCTGCAGCAGCCGCTCCCACGCGCGGCTCATCCGGTTCGCGTGGGCCAGCGATTCGCGCAGGCGGTCCACGTCGAAGGACCGCCCGGTGACGCGCTCGAGCAGCGTGATGAGCTCCCGCAACTGGGCCAGCACGTAGGTGCGATCGCCCTCGAAGTCCCGGTCGCCCGGTCCGGGCTTGAGCCCGGCGGCCCGCGAGCCGGGGACGTCGAGCACGAAGGCGGGCGTGCCGTGCATCCGCTCCCAGATCTCCGCCCACTTGATGTAGGTGTTGCAGGCGTTGGTGAGCACCGCGACGGCCGGCTTGGGGATCCTGCCCATCGGCAGGGTGCCGCCCCGCAGCTGGGTCGCGACGTCGGCCTTGACGTAGCCGCAGATGTCCGGGGAGTACCCGTACTCCTCGGCTTCGGCGAGGTACTCGTGCGCGACGCGGCGCACGGCCGTCTGGAGCGAATTGATCTCCGGGAACACGATCGGCAGGTCGAACGTCCGCAGCAGCTCCGCAAGCGAGCCCATCACGAAGACGTACGCCGCGCCCCGGCCGGCGGCGGCGGCCGCGGTCAGGCCGGTGAACCACTCCCGGAACAGCCGCGCGCCGTCGGCGTTGCCGCGTCCCACGATCTCGGACGTCGCTGTCATCCTCGCCTCACTCGAACAGCAGGTTCTCGACGAACGTCTCCAGCTGGATCTCCAGCTGGTCGAAGCTCGTCATGTTCTCCTCGAACTCGCTCACGAAGTACGGAATGCCCGCCTGGTCGAGCGTGCGCGTGTGCACCACCTGCTCCTCCAGACCCGGTTCGCACATCTTGGCGGCGGTCACGATCGCCGCCTGCGCCCCCGATTCCTGGATGCGCCGGAGCAGCATCTCGCCCTTGGGCTTGCGCGCGTCGTGCTGGACGGGGCTGTGCGAGGACTGCTCGAGGTAGGCGGTGGCCAGGGCGTGGAGCGGGTCCCCCGACGCCGGCACGTCCTCCACGATCCAGCGCAGGCCGATCAGCAGATCGTCGTCCACGACGTAGCACGAGCGCCCGATCATGCGGATCAGATCGATCGGCGGCTGCTCGCAGAAGCCGCCCTCGAAGACCACGCGGATGCGGTCGCGCGGTCGCGCCGGTCGCTCGCGGATCTGCGGCAGGAGGGTCCGCAACAGCTCGTTGTGCTCCTCCCGGGGCAGCAGCCCGCCGAGCGCCACGAGGACGTACGCCTCGTCCGCGGGGAGGAGCCACGGGGCGGTGCGCTTGAGGTCGTAGATCTCGCGCAGCAGGGCGCGGTTGGCGTTGTACACGCCGATCGAGCCGCGCAGGTCGTCGTCCGTGATCGCACGGCCGGCGATCGGCTCGAGGGTGCGGCGCAGCCGGTCGTACTCGTGTCGCAGGTAGTCCGCCGCGTGCGCGGAATTGGCGTTCTGCGGCAGGTAGAGGATCTGCGACGGATACGGGAAGTTCCGTCCCCACACGCCGGCGAGGTTGCGCGCGGCGTCGCAGATCGGATGCGTGAAGAAGGCCTCCAGCTGGACGCGCTGCGACAGCGCCAGCTCGAGCGACGTCTTGAGGATCGAGCAGAGATAGCTGCCGAAATGGGAGTCGGCGCGGGTCGGCTCGATCGGGGCCCCGCGGACCTTGAACGGCAGCAGGCCGCCGGCGTGCGCGATCTCCTCGGGGAAGTAGACCTGGAAGTGGCCGATCACCTTGCCGCCGGCGTCGCGCCAGCGGCGCACCGTCGGGAAGCGGTCGTCCTCCAGCAGGTCGCGGCAGGCGCGGAGCGCCTCGTCGAGCGGCTGATCACGCCACTCGGGGAACAGCGTCGTCATCGGTGGCTCCAGACGGGGTCGCGCTTCTCGACGAAGGCGCGCAGTCCCTCGACCGCGTCGGCCGTCGCCATCAGGTCGTCCCGGTACAGCGCGGCGACCTCCCGGAAGGCGGGCGGGGACCTCAGGGCGCGCCGGGCGAGCCGCAGCGTCGCCGCGCTGTGGCGCGCGATGCGGCGCGCGAGGGCCGCCGCGGCGTCCTCGACCTCGCCGTCCGGCACCACGCGTCGCACGATCCCCAGCCGCAGGGCCTCGGGGGCGGGGATCGGGTCGCCGGTGTACATGATCTCGGCCGCTCCCTGCGATCCCGCGATGCGCGGGAGCAGGACGCAGGCGGCGGGCGCCAGCACGCCCAGTACGATCTCCGGCTGTCCGAAGCTCGCCCCCTCGCCCGCCACGATCAGGTCGGCCGCCTGTACCACCTCGAACCCCCCGCCCAGGCATCGGCCGCGTACCGCGGCGACCACGGGCACCGGGAACCGGGCGATCGCCGCGATGGTGTCGAGGAACTCGGGGATCAGGGCTTCATGATCCGGGGGCAGGTGCTCCCGGACGTCGGCGCCGGCCGAGAAGTGGCGCCCCTCGGCGGTGAGCAGCAGCACGCGGAGCGTCGCGTCCGTCGCTGCCGCGGCGACCGCGGCGCGCAACTCGGCGAGCGCCGCCCGCGTCAGGATGTTGAGCGGCGGCCAGCTCATGTGGAGCCGGGCCACGCCGCCGTCGGTCGTCCGCGTTACGCCCATCGTTGCCTCACGCCAGGGCGCCGGACATCAGCTGCCCGCCGTCCACGGGAAGGACCACGCCGGTGATGAACCCGGCGGCGTCGCCGCACAGGAAACGCACAGCCGCGGCCACGTCCTCGGGGCGACCGTTCCGGCCCAGCGGCGTGCGGACGAGGGCCTCGGCGCGCACCGACTCGGGCAGGCCAGCGGTCATCGGGGTGTCGATGAAGCCCGGGGCGACGACGTTGACCGTGACCCCGTCGCGCGCCAGCTCGAGCGCCAGGGAGCGCGCGAGCCCCACCAGGCCCGCCTTGGCCGCGGCGTAGTTGGCCTGGCCGACCTTCCCCCGCAGGCCATTGATCGAGGAGATGAGGACGACGCGGCCCGCGGGGGAGCGGCGCAGGTGCGCGGCGGCCGCGCGACTCACGTGGAACGCCCCGCTGAGGCTCACGGCGAGCACGTCCTCCCAGTCGGCGTCGGTCATCTTCCAGCTGATGCGGTCGCGCACGATGCCGGCCGCGTGCACGATCCAGTCGATGCCACCACGCTCCCCGGCGACGGCGTCGACGGCGCGCGCGACGGCGGCGGGCTCGCGGACGTCCGCCTCGATGCCGGCGGATGCCGCCCCGTGCCCCTGGGGGAAGGCCACGTCCACCGCGGCGACCCAGGCATCGGGTGCGAGCGCGTCGACGACGGCGCGGCCGATGCCGCGCCCGCCGCCCGTCACGAGAGCGGTGCGCCGCATTGTCCGCAG
>DASPFU010000084.1:0-10267 GCA_035620935.1 Gemmatimonadales bacterium | reverse complement strand
AGAAATTGACCTCGCGACCGGCGGGCAGCGGCCCGCCGCAGTACGCGCAGTGATCCACTTCGAGCTGGTCCCGTGACTCCACCAGCTCGAAGGCGGGATCAGGGGGCCGCGCGGTCGTGGCGGGGGACGCGCCCGACGCGCCCGACGCGACCGTGGCGGGTGGAGTGGCGTGGAGCGGTGGGGGCGCGGGCTCCGGGTCGGGGAGCGCGTCGTCCGCTCCGGCCGGGGGCGACGGCGCGTACGACTCCCGGCCGCGCAAGTGCCGCTCGGCCGCGATGCGGTTCACCAGGACCTGTGCGTCGCCGAAGTTGCGGAAGAACCCGGTGTCCGGATTGACCGACGTCACCTCCGCCTGGAGCTGTTCGCGTGCCGTCTCCGGCTCGAGCCGCAGGTAGTCGCGCTCCCCGGCCAGCAGGCGCAGCACCGCCATCTCGTAGTCCTCGTACGTCGCCACGCGCAGCCGCGACCGGCTCGAGCGGTACGGGACGAGACGCTCGTGCAGCTCGTTGGCCGGGAACGGCACGGCGAGCCGCGCCTCGCGGTGCAGGGACTCGACGAGGATTCCGAAGAGCCGGTCGAGCTCGTCAGCCATGCACCCTTCCCGCTTCCCCCTTCCCCCTTTCCGTCATCGCACCACCACCACGCCCCGCATGAATGGATGCGGCGTGCACGCGTATGCATACGTGCCCGGGCGGTCGAACCGGCGCGTGAACGTCGCCCGGCCCGCGATCTCGGGTGAGTTGCCGACCGCCGCGTCGGCGAACGTCACCGTGTGGACCACCTCGTCGTCATTGACCCAGCGCACCGACTGACCGGCCTGGATGACCACCGTATCGGTCTGGAACTTGAGCTGGGCGATGTGCACGGTCGCCGCGGCGTCGCCGCTCTCCGCGGGCGCGCCGCCGCCCCCGAACCAGGGAGCGAAGCGCGAGAGGTGCAGGGGGACGGTGAACTCGAAGCCGTAGGCAACCGCGGTCCCGCCGAAGGAGTTCCCCTGGATCGTACTGGTCCGGTTGTTCCCGGCCTGGAGGGAGAAGGTGTGCGGCGAGCCGGGGATCAGGAAGCTGATCCCGGCGCTCCACGCCGCGACGGTCGCCGTATCCACGTATCCGCCGACATCGGCCGAGAGCGCGATGTAGTCGGTCAGGCGCACGACGGCACCGCCGGCGAGCGCGATTCGGGGGTCGCCGTCCGGTCCCCACGCGTGGCTGACGTATCGGGCCGCGCCCGACACGGTCACCCGCCCAAGCCCGTAGTCGGCGCCGAGTTCGGCGTCGAAGCTCTCGGCAAGGTAGTTGTACGCGGGCGTGACGCTCAGGGCGAGCCCGCGCGCGCCGTCGGCTGATCCGAGCGGCCGCCAGCGCGCGAAGAACTCGCTCTCATTGTTCGTGATCGCGCTGGGCAGCACCCGGACAGCCGAGTTCGTCCCCAGGTGGTAGCCGAGCGTCACCCGTTCGATGATCCCGACGGCCAGCGTGAAGGTCGGGAAGTTCTGGACCTCGTGCCCATTCGCCTTCTCCGCCACGTGGAACCGATGCAGGAAGTTGAACTGGACCACCCCCGGGGCCGGGGTCCAGGTGCCGCCGAGGTTGGGGGGACGATAGAGCAAGGACTGCGCTGGGAGCGGGACGCCAACGCACGCCAGGACGAGGCCGACGAGGACAGGACGCATGGGGACGCTCCGAATTGAGGCCGGTGGGAATCTATGTGCCGTCACCGCCACTCGCCCTGCCACCGGTCGTACAGCACCGGCACCACGCCGCCCGACTCGAGCACCTCGATGCCGGAAGGATCGCGGTATGCCTTGCGGAAGAACACGTGCGTCACGCCGGAGTTGATCATCAACTTGGCGCACATCACGCATGGCGACGCGCTCACGAAGACGACCTTGTCGCGCACGTTGCCCGGGGCCTTCACCAGGGCGTTCATCTCCGAGTGGATGCAACCGCAGCTCCCCGGCACCGCCGAATCGCACCGGTTCGGCAATCCGCGGGCATTGCCGTTGTAGCCGATGGCGAGGACGTTCTCGAGCCGCTGGTCGGTGATCACCGTACCCACCTGCAGCCGCGTGCAGGTGGACCGCTTGGCCAGCTCCTCGGCCATCCGCATGTAGACCTCGTACAGCGGGATGCGGTCGACGGGCGGTGCCGTGGCGCCCTCGGGCAGCACGTTGAGTGGATGCGAATTGCCGGGGACGCCGTCCTTATGCGCGGTCATGGATCTCCCCGTCCGGGTCGTAGTCGGCGTAGCGCCCGGCGCGCCGCTCGACCCCGAGCCACGTGTCGAACCCGGACGGCAGGAGGCCGTCGGAGCGTTCCTGTCGCTGGGCCGCGGTGATCGCGAGGACGTTGGCGTACTCGTTCTTGGGGTGGCCGGCGTGGCCGCGAACCCATCCCCACGACACGGTGTGGGCGCCCGCGGCCTGCTCCAGTTTCTGCCACAGCTCGAGGTTCTCGATCGGCCCACCTTTGCGTTTCCACCCGCGCGCCTTCCACCCGGGGAGCCACTCGGTCATGCCCTTCACCAGGTACTCGGAATCCGAAACGTACGTGACCCGCGCGTGCTGCCACTGGCGCCGGATCCACTCGAGGGTGGCGATGGCGCCGGCGAGGGCCATGCGGTTGTTGGTGGTCTGCGGCGCGCACTCGTAGAAGTCCCAGCGCGCCACGCTATCGCCCGCGGGCGCCTCGATCAGCGCCGCGTTGCCGCCGGGGCTGGGCTTGCTGCGGTCGTTGCCGAGGCAGCTCTCGTCTGCGTGCACCAGCACGGCCGGGGCGGGGGCCCGGCTCACGGGTGGACCACGACGGGGATCGGAACGTGGGTCAGGATGTCCTCCGCATGCGAGACGACGACGGCCGCGGGACCTTCGGGGTGTTCGCGATGCACGTGGGCGCCCGCGAACAGCACGTCGACGCGCAGCTCGAGCGCCAGCTCCGCCACCACGTCACCGGGCGGCCCGGGCCGGACGTGGGTGTGGTACGCCACCCGCTGGAGCGACAGGAGCGCCTCGACCGGGCCGACCGCGTCGCCGGCGGTGGCGGGATCGCCCGCGTGGAGGACGTGGAGCACGCTGTCCGAGACGCTCGCGAACCGCGCCGCCAGCTCGAGCGCGCGCTTGCTCGATTCCCCACCGTCGATGGCGACCGCGCACGTCCGCATCGGCGAGGGCGCTCCGGCGCACACCACCACACACCGCTCCGCGACGCGCACCAGCGCGGCCGCCGTCCGCCCCAGTGCCCCGCTCGACGTCACGCTGCGCCGGCCCACGAGCACGGCCTCCGCCTGGAGCGCGAACTCGGCCAGGACCTGGTCGGCGGCGCCGGGCCACTCGAGCGCTTTCGCCCGCAGGCCGGCTGCGGTGACGCGGAACGCCGCCCGCTCCGCCAGCGCACGGTCCACGGCGGCCCCGGGCTCGTGGGCGTAGACGGCGAGCACGGTGGCGTCGAACCGCCGCGCCAGCACGACCGCCTGCTCCAGCGCCACGTCGGCCTGCACACTGCCGTCGATGCCCACGAGGAGGCGCGCGAGCATCGGCTACGGCAGGACGGCGAAGGTCTCGAGCTCCCGCAGGCGGAACGAGAGCACTTCGCCCGTCATCGGGAGCCGTCCCTCGAGGACCTCGTCGGAGTCCGCCGTGACGAGCCTGACGGCGACCACCACGTACTCGGTGCCGCGACGCCGCAGGGCTATCCGGCGAGTCTCCCGGACGGCCTGCTCGAGGGCGTCGAGCGACTCCGAGGTGAGGCCGCGATACTCGCGGATCGGGGCCATGGCCGGAAGCTAGCGCACCGTGATCCGGCCCGCCGGGCCCGGCGTCACCCGCCCGATTACGGCCCGCGCCGGCGTCCCTTCCCGGGCCAGCGCGTCGAGCAGGGCGGCGACGCGTTCTGGCCCGACGGCGATGAGGAGGCCGCCCGACGTCTGGGCATCGGCGAGCAGCACCTGCGTCGGCTCGTCCACTCCCGACCCGAACGTGACGTGATCGCGCATCGCGTCGCGGTTGCGCGTCGTCCCCCCCGGCACGGCGCCGCGCCCGACCAGCTCGCGCGCGCCCGCCAGGAGCGGCACGGCAGCCGCGTCGAGCTCGGCCGCGGCGCCGCTGGCCGCGAGCATCTGGTGGAGGTGGCCGAGCAGTCCAAACCCGGTCACGTCCGTGGCCGCGTGCACGCCGGTCGCCGCCATGGCACGAGCCGCACCGGCGTTGAGCGTGGTCATCGCGGTCACGGCCGGCGCGAGCCCCGCCGCGTCCACCAGGTCGCGCTTGAGCGCCGTCGCCAGGACGCCGGTGCCGACCGGCTTGGTGAGCATGAGGGCATCGCCGGGACGGGCCCCGGCGTTGGTCACGATGCGGTCGGGATGCACCTCGCCGATCGCCACCATGCCGAACTTCGGCTCGGGGTCGTCGATCGAATGGCCCCCGAGGACGAACGCCCCCGCCTCCCGGGCCACGTCCGCCGCGCCGCGCAGCACGTCGCCCAGCAGCGTGAGGGGCAGGGTGTCACGTGGCCAGCCCACCAGGTTCAGGGCGAAGAGCGGCGTCGCCCCCATCGCGTAGAGGTCGGAGAGCGCATTGGCGGCCGCGATCCGCCCGAAATCGTACGGGTCATCGACGATGGGCGTGAAGAAGTCCACCGTCGCGACGATCGCGCGATCGGGCGCCAGCCGGTACACGGCGGCGTCATCGCGGGTCGCGGCGTCGACGAGGATCCGGGGATCCGTCGCGGCCGGCACGTGACGCAGGACCTGCGCCAGCTCGGCGGGGCCGAGCTTGCAGGCTCAGCCGGCGCCGTGCGAGTAGGCGGTCAGGCGAATGGCAGACATGGCGGGAATATGGGGAGAGACCGCAGATGGCAGAAGGCAGATGGCAGGCATCGGCCTGCCAGCAGCCGTCTGCCGACTGCCGTCTCACCCCAGTCTCCACGCCAGCACCGCGCCCGCGCCAACGTAGCGCGCCACGTCGGCGAGGCCGGCGACGAGCGTCGCTCGGCGGGCGGGTGGGGGACCCGGCGGCGTCTGGCCGAGGCGTGGGGCGAAGGTGACGAGGAGCCCGACGATGAGGAACAGCAGCCACCACCCGCCGTGGCCGAGCGAGTCGAACCATAGCGACGCGAACAGGGTGACACCCGCGGCCTCGAAGGCGGTCGCCCGGGCGGCGCCCACCCCCGGCGCCCAGGGGGCCGGCGCGGCGGCGTCGTGGAGCAGCCAGCGGCGCGCGGCCCACCGGGCCGCGAGGAACCACACGCCGACCGCGAGCCACGCGAGCAGCAGGCGTGGCCCGGTCACGGGACGGGAGGAGGGGTGTAACCGGGGCCGCGCAGCCCGCGGCCCGGGCGCGCCGCGGTCAGCGCACCGTCGCGCAGCACCGCCTGGCCGTTCACGAAGACGTGGTAGATCCCGGCCGATGGCTGGTGCGGCTCCTCGAAGGTCGCGCGGTCGCGGACCGTCAGGGGATCGAACACGGTGATGTCGGCGAAGGCCCCGGGCCGGAGCACGCCGCGGTCCCGCAGGCCCACGCGCTGCGCGGCGAGCGACGTCATCTTGCGGACGGCTTGCTCGAGCGGCAGCAGGCGCAGCTCGCGCACATAGCGGCCGAGGATGCGCGTGAACGACCCGTACGCCCGCGGATGAGGGCGGATGTCACCGAAGGGCCCGTCAGGAGCGACGCCCGAGTAGTCGGTGTTCACGGCGACCCAGTCCTTGACCATGGCGGCCTGGAGGTCGCCCTCGTCCATCGAGAAGTAGATCGCCCCGGTGCGGGCGTCGTCGGCGAGCAGGATGTCGAACAGCGTCTCCAGGGGATCGGCGCCGCGCTGCCGCGCCACGTCGCCGACGCGCCGTCCCTGCAGGGGCCGCAGGGAATCGGCATAGACGCTCGCGATCAGGATGCCGTCCGCTCCGCCGGACCCACGGTACATCAGCTCGCCCCGGGCCGTCCCGGTCAGGATCGAATCCCGGATCGCGCGTCGCCGCGCCGGGTCGCGCAGGCGGGCGAGCAGCGAGTCGCTGCCGCCGTCGTGGGCCCACGCGGGGATGGAGGCGTCGAGCGACGTCGCGGAGGCGATGTACGGGTACTGGTCGGCCGTGACGTCCACGCCGGCCTCGCGGGCCGAGTCGATGCGCGCGAGCACCTGGGGCATGCGGCCCCAGCTGGGTCGGCCCGCGACCTTGAGATGCCAGATCTCCACCGGGATGTCCGCTTCGCGCGAGATGCGCAGCGCCTCGTCGAGCGCCTCGTCGATGTGCTCGCCCTCGTTGCGGATGTGCGTGGCGTAGATCCCGCCGTGGCGGCGTGCGGCCCGCGCCAGAGCGACCAGTTCCTCGGTGGGCGCGTAGATCGCGGGAGCGTAGATGAGTGAGCTCGACAGCCCGAGCGCCCCCTGGCGCATGGCGGTATCCACCAGGGCAGCCATGTGCGCCAGCTCCGCAGGCGTCGCCGCGCGGTCGGCGTGGCCGACCACGACCTTGCGGACCTGCGTGGCGCCCACGAACGTGGCGAAGTTGACCGTGGATCCCGTGCGTTCGAGCCGGCGGAACCAGCCTTCGAGGTCGCGCCAGTCCATGTCCAGGCCGTATCGCTCGAGGTAGGCCGAGTCCCGCGCCACCAGGGCGTCGGTCAGCGGCGCCACCGAGCTGCCCTCGCCGGTGACCTCGGTCGTGATGCCCTGCGTGACCTTCGACAGGAGGCGATTGTCGATCAGGACGTCGGTCTCCGACTGTCCCAGCATGTCGATGAACCCCGGCGCCACCACCAGCCCGGTGACATCGATGGTGTCGCGCGCGCGCGCCTCCGGGATCCACCCGACCGCGACGATGCGGTCGCCGGTCACGACGACGTCCCCCCGATAGCGCGGGTTCCCGCTACCGTCCACGATCCACCCGCCGCGCAGCAGCAGGTCGTGGGCCGGCGCACCCGTGCCGGGCCCTGCGTCCCCCGGTGCACAGGCGACGAGGAGCGCGAGTCCCAGCGCGCGAGTCACCTGGGCCATGACGCGCGCAGCGAATCCGGGTCGATCACGCGCCCCCGGCTGATGACCAGGTGGATGTCGCGCGTGGCGAGGATGCTCGAATCGGGACGGGCGTTGAGGATCACCAGGTCGGCGACCTTGCCGGGGGCGATCCAGCCGAGGGAATCAGCGCGCAACAGCTGGGCGTTGCGGCGCGTGGCCGTCGCGATGGTCGACAGCGGCGCGAAGCCCGCCTCCACGAGCAGCGCGAGTTCTTCATGGAGCGAGAAGCCCGGGATGAGCAGCGGCGACGCCGCGTCGCTGCCCGCGCCCATCTGGCCCCCGGCCTTGCGGAACTCGCGGAGGAACAGCGCCTGGGCGGGGCGGACCGCGGCATATAGGGCCGCGTCGGCGGGGGTCCACCCGAGCCGGGCCCGGAACGCCGCCGCGTCGCGGACGGCCGCCGCCGCGGCGGGGACGTCGGCCAGGGCGCGCCGCTCGATGAAGGCCGTGTCGGCCAGGCGGGCCAGTGCGGCGGTCGCTACGAGCGTCGGCACGACGCTGACGCGTGTCTCGGCCAGGGCGCCCGCGACGGCGGCGAGCCGCGCGGAATCGAGCTGGGCCCAGACGCGGGCCTCGGCCCTGCGGCCCGCCACCGGATCGTCCCACGCCCGCACGATCGCGCCCGGGTCCGCGACGGCCGCCTGGACCACCCCGCTGAGGTGCTCGATCGAGGCCGCGCCGGCGCGCGCGGCCGTCAGGGCATCGGTCCGCCCGAGGTGAGCGGCGGTGGGGAGCCGGAAGGACTCGGCTTCGTCGAGGATCGCCGCGAGCACGTCCGGCGTCACCCCGGTGTACACCTTGAGCCAGTCCGCCGCCGACACCGCGCGGCGGTCCACGGCGCGGCGGCCCTGGTCGGGTCCGGCGACGACCTCGGCCGCGGCGGAGGCGGGCGGCTGGCCGTCGATCACGCCGCCGGAGGTGAACACGCGGGGGCCGAGCGCGGTGCCGTCGTTGAACCGGCGCTTGACCGTGTAGGCCGTCGCGCTGTCATCGCTCAGGTCGCGCACCGTCGTGATGCCCCAGGCGAGGAAACGCGGACCCGTCCATTCGGTGACGTGGGCGTGCGCGTCGATCAGCCCCGGGATCACCGTCTTGCCCACCAGGTTCAGCACGGTGGCGCCGCGCGGGATCTCGATCTCGTTCACCCGGGCGACCGCCTCGACGTGCCCGCCCCGGAGGACGATGACGGCATCCAGCACCGGCGGGCCGCCCGAGCCATCGATCAGGGTGACGCCTTCGAGCACGATCGCGTCGCTGCGCTGGAACCGGTCGCACGCCGCGGCGCCGAGCGTGACGCTCGTGCCCGCGAGCACGGCCAGCACGAGGCGCTTCATGGCTTCGGGTCCGACGACGTGTGGTCGTGCAGGATGACCCAGCGCTCGCCGCGACGGTGCAGGATCAGGGTGAACGGCCCGCTCGCGGCGACCGAATCGCCGTGCATCAGGCGGAACCGCGCGGTGGCATAGGCGAAGTCGGGTGTCAGCGGGTGCACCTGCAGGTCGTCGTAGGTCAGCGAATCCCGGCTCTTTCCGGGAGCGAAGTAGCGCGCGGCGTAGCGGTCGAACAACGCCTGCCAGCCATTGCTGGCCCGGCCGCCCGACAGGTATGTGAGGGTCGAGTCATCGGCGTAGTCGCGCATGAACCCGGCCAGGTCGCCGCGGTTCCAGGCTGCCGCGCTGCTCGCCAGCATCGCCCCGATCTCGGCGCGGGGGTCCCCGAGCCGCTCCCGGGGCGCCGTGCAGCCCCACAGGAGGACCGCGACGCACCACGCACCACGCACACCGCCCTCTTCGTCGGAAGCCCGCCACAACGTAGCTTCCGGCATGGCCGGCGCAACCCCAAGACCGCGGCAGGCGGCACTGATCGCGCTCGGCGCGAAACGCGCCCGGGACGATCGCGGCTTCCTGTGGGAGACGATCGTCAACGGGCCGGTGCACTCCCGACGCCTCGGCGTCAGTCTCGGGCTGAACCTGATCCCCCGGGGATCGAAGCTCTGCACCTTCGACTGCCCCTACTGCGAATGCGGGCGCAACACCCCCAAGGCGCCCGACGGCCGCTGGCCGTCGCCGGACGAGGTCGCGCACAGCCTGCGGCACGGGCTCGAGCGGCTCGCCGCCCCGCCGGACTGGATCACGTTCGCCGGCAACGGCGAGCCAACCATGCACCCACGCTTCGCGGTCGTGGTGGACCGCGTGCTCGCGGCGCGGGACGCGCTGGCGCCCGCCACTCGCGTGGCTATCCTGACCAACGGACTGGCGGCCGGAAAACCGGAGATCGCGGCCGCGCTGCGACGGGTCGACGCGCGCATGATCAAGCTCGATCCGGGACCGGTCGAATCGGCGAACGGCGTCCGCTACGATCGGCAGCGGATCGTCGCGGCGTGCCGCGACCTCGCCCCGGTCGTCGTCCAGGCCATGGTCACGGCGGGTCCGGGTTGGGACGGCTCGGACGATGCCGCCCTCGCGGAATGGCTGCCGATGCTGGTGACGGCGGCGCCCGCCGGGGTCCACCTGTACTCGCTCGATCGGGAGCCGGCGGATCCGGGGCTGCGTAAAGTGCCGCGGGAGCGCCTCGAGTGGATGGCGGCGGCCACCCGCGCGGCGCTCCCGCGGTGCGACGTTGAGGTGTTCGGCTGAACTAGCGGCGCTTGCGCCGGCCCCGCCCCGCCTTGCGCACGGCCCGCTTCGCCTTCCTCGCGGCCTTCCTCACCTTCCGGCGGACGACCCGCTTCGCCTTCCTGATCGTGCGGATCGCCTTCCTTTTGACCGCCCTCTTCTTGACCGCTCGCTTCACGGTCTTCTTGGCTTTCTTCTTCGCGGGTTTCCGCCTGGGCTTCGCCGGGGCCATCGGCTCGGCCGGCATCATGGGCTCGGGCGGAGGCGGCGGCATCATGGGCTCCATCATGCCCGGTGAGCCGAAACCGCTCTCGGTGAGATCCTGGTCGACCATCGCTTCTCCTCTCTGCTGGTAGGACTCCGTGCTGGTCGTGTGCGGACGCGGCCTATAGCTTATCTCGCGCCACCTCTCCCGCAAGTGACGATGCCGCGCCTCCTCGCCGCCCTCTGTGCCATCCCGGTCCTGCTCGCCGCGCAGGCCGCCCCCACCCCGCGCCCGGTGGTGCTCGACTGGGCGGCGTCGCCCATCGATCTGGCGGGCCCCGCCCGGCCGGGCGGGTATGTCTCCGCCGTGGGACGCCGGGCTGCGGCGTTCGGCAGCGAGACGGGCTCGTTCGAGGTGTGGGCCTGGCCCCTCAAGCTGCT
>DASPFU010000083.1:0-2818 GCA_035620935.1 Gemmatimonadales bacterium | reverse complement strand
GTCGAGTGCAGCCGGTCGATCGCGTCGGTGGCGGTCGCCACCGCGGTGTCGAAGCCGAACGTCGCGACGGTGCCGCCGACATCGTTGTCGATGGTCTTGGGTACGCCCACGAGGGGAATGCCCTTCGCCTGGAGGCGGCGGGCGATGGCGAGGGACCCGTCGCCGCCGATGGCGATCAGGGCATCGAGGCCCCGTGCGCGGAAGTTGCGCACCAGCTCATCGGACCGATCGCGCTCGGTCCACTGCCCGTCGGGTCCCTGCTCGCGCCAGCGGAAGGGGTCGCCGCGGTTGGTGGTCCCGAGGATGGTCCCGCCGAGGTGGGTGATGCCGCGAACCTCGCGGGGGCCCAGCGCGATCACCTCGTCCTCGCCGAGCAGACCGCCGTATCCGCGGCGGATGCCGAAGCACTCCCACCCGCGGTGCACGGCGCCGAGGACCGCCCCGCGGATGACGGCGTTCAGGCCCGGGGCGTCGCCGCCCCCGGTGCTGATGGCGATCCTCACGAGCCGCCGCCCGCCGCCCGGATCAGGCGCACGATCTCACCGGCCGCCGCGTGGCGGCCGGTGCGCTTCTTGGAGTACACCAGCCGGTCGTCGACGCTCACCTCGAACACGCCGCCCGAGGACTCGAGCAGTCGCACCGCGACCCCCGGAAACGCCGCTTCGAGCTCGGCCGCCAGACCGGCGGCCCGCGCTGCGTAGTTTCAGACGACGCAGTATTCGATGGATACGCGCATGTGCCTAGCATACTCGCGCTTGACACACCGCGCCACACGCCCGAGTTTGCGCGGCATCACCCTGCTCCCCAGCTTCCCGTCATGAGCCCGGCCCGCGCGTCGTCGCTCGCCACCCTCCCCGTGCGCGGGGCCATCGGATTCGCCGGTCTGGCGGCGTTCGCGTGGGCGGTCGCCACCTACACGCTGGGCAAGGTGCCGCTCGACCCGGGCTTCCCGTCCGCGCTGGCGATCCTGATCGGTGCCGGCATGCTCACGCGCCGGTACGGCATCCCGCTCCCGGGAAACGGGTTCGCCTCCTATGTCCTCGGCGTCATGCTTCTCGCGGTACTGCTCCGCGGCGGCGCGTTCGCGGTCCTGGTCGCTCCGGCGGCGATGCTGGGCGGAGACCTGCTGCTGCGCCGCCTGCCGTGGCCGGCGGCCGCGTCCAACGCCGCGCACCTGTCGGCCGGCACCGCGCTCGTCGGCGTGGCGTACGAGTTCATCGGGGGCGCCACGGGAGCGGGGGCGCTCACGGCGGTCAACGCCGGGCCGCTCGTGGCCCTGCTGCTGCTCCTGCCCACCGTGGTGAACGGCACCTTCTACCTGGAGCTGGCGACCAGCGAGCAGACGATCGCATGGGTGGACGCGCGCCTCACCGCCCGGTGGGAGGCCGTCGTCTACTGCGTATCGGCCGGGCTGGCGCTGGGCTGCCTCGCGCTCCTCCACGCGAGCCCGCCGCTCGCGGCCACGCTCGTCACGATCGGGGCGCTGGCGGGCGCGGCGGCCGGCAGCTGGTACGTGATCCGGACGGCGGTGCGGGCCGACGAGCTGCGGCTGCTCCAGACGGTGTCACAGGTCGCCGCGACGGAGCTGAGCCTCGTCCGGAGCTTCCCGAAAATCCAGCAGCTGACACGCCGCCTCGTGGCCTGGGAGGACATGGGGTTCGCGCGCCTCGACCCGACGAAGCGCGAGATGGTCGTGGTGGCCGACACGGCGATGCCGGCGGACTCGAGCCCGCTGCGCTTCGACGCGGAGGTCGGACCGATCGGGGAGGCGGCGCGTGCCGGGCGGTCCGTGATGGCGCGGGACCTGCGCCCCGGCCAGTTCCCCGCGCCTGCCGGGCGGGCGCCGGGCGCCGCGCTGGTCGTGCCGCTGCGGCTCGGCGACCAGCTCGTCGGCGTGTGGACCGTCCGCCACTCGGATCCCCGCATGTATCGCGAATCGGACGGCACGCTGCTGGACCTGGTCGCGCCGCAGCTCGCCCTGATGCTCGCAGTTCAGGACGCCGTCGATCCCGTGATACACGCGGCGGACCAGGTGACGCAGTACGTGCAGACCCTCACCGCCACGGCGCAGGAGATCCACGCGTCGAGCCAGGAGGTGACCGCCTCGGCGCAACGCGCCAGTCACGGCGCGTCGCAGGCGGCGGCGCTCGTCAACACCACCGCCGCCCGGTCGGCCGAGCTGCGGCGCAACGCGAACGACACAGCGGCGGCCGGGGACCAGACGCGCGACGCCGGTACGCGCATGGAGGAGACGATCGGCCACGTCCGCGGCGCCATGGAAACAGCGGCCCGGCGCCTCGGGGAGCTCGGGGCGTCGGCCCGGGAAAGCGCGGGCGAGGTCGCCCGGTTGCGGGACGCGGCGGGTGAGGTGGAACGCTTCTCGGAGACGATCGCCACGATCGCGAATCAGACCAACCTGCTCGCCCTCAACGCCACGATCGAGGCCGCCCGGGCGGGAGCGCATGGTCGCGGGTTCGCCGTGGTCGCCGACGAGGTGCACAAGCTCGCCGAGGAGAGCGGTCGGGAAGCGCGGGGCGTGCACCGCGCGGTGCAGGAGACCCGCCGCGCCCTGGACCGCGCCGCCGAGCTGCTCGAGCGGATGCGGACCGAGCTGGCCGAGGTGGCCACCGGGTCGACGCAATGGGTCGGCGACCTGCAAGCGGTGGCGGAGGCGGCGGCGGCCACCACGCGAGCGGGCCGCCGGGTGGCCGACGCGGCGCGGGCCAGCACCGCCGTCGCCGCCGACATGGCGTCCGCCCTCGCGCAGGCCGAGGGTGGCGCGGGAGGCTCGTCGCAGGAGGCCGCCGCCGTGGCCGCG
>DASPFU010000082.1:0-15341 GCA_035620935.1 Gemmatimonadales bacterium | reverse complement strand
TCGATGAGGGCGGTGGCGTGCTCACGGGACCCGCGCCCGCCGATTCCGGGACGCTGCTGGTCGTGGATGGGGTGCTGGCCGTGGTCGGCAGCGGGACCGGCGACGCGGCGCGCGGCATCTGGGGCGATCATCCCCTGATGGTGTCGCTGGCACGGCGCGCGCTGGCCGGCATGGCGTGAGGTTGCCATTCTCCGCCCGCCGGCGTGGCGCGGCCGTCGTGCTGGCGCTGGGCGCGCTGGGCTGCCGCGCGACCCCCATTCCGGAGCGCGAACGCTGGCCCGGCGCGAGCTGGGAGACCCACGATCGCGTGGTCGACGGCACCACCCTGCGGGTGCTGGACGCCGGTGTGGGACCGCCGGTCGTGTTCGTCCACGGATTGGGCGCATCGATGTACACCTGGCGCGCGGTGCTGCGGCCCGTGCTGGCCGCGGGGCATCGGGTCGTCGCCTTCGACAATCGTGGTTTCGGCTTTTCGGAGCGGCCCGACAGCGGGTACGGCAATGCCGCCTACACCCGGCTCCTCGTGGCGCTGCTCGACTCGCTCGGGATCGCCGACGCGGTGTTGGTGGGTCATTCGATGGGGGGCGCGATCTCGGCCCAGGCCGCGATCGACCATCCCGCGCGAGTGCGTGGACTGGTCCTGATCGGGCCGGCGGGGTACGGCGTGTCGGAGCCCTGGTCGCTGCGCGTGGCGCGCCTGCCCCTCGCCGGCCGCCTCCTGTCCGGCCTGCGTGGCCGCTGGACGGTGGCGCAGCTGCTGCGATCGACCTACGGCGATCCGTCGCGCCTCACCAAGGGCGACGTGGATCAGTACTACGCAACGGCCGCGGTGCCGCGCTCCACCGTCGCCCTGCGCGGCGTCTTCCGGGACTTCCGGTTCGATGCCCTCCGGGGCCGCCTGGGCCGGGTCCAGGCGCCCACCCTGCTGATCTGGGGAGCCCAGGACCGCTGGATCCCCATGGCCCTCGGCCGGGAGATGGCCCTCCAGCTCGCCAACGGGGCGCTGGTGCCGGTACCTGGGGCGGGGCACAACGTCCAGGAAGAGCGCCCCGACGAAGTGGTGCCGACGTTGCTGGCGTTCCTGAGCGCCGGCCTGCCCCGTCCCCCCGGGGACCTCGCGGTTGACACCCCGCGCCGAATTGACAAGTCAACTGAATAGTTGATATTTGTTGTGGTGAAGCGGAAGCTCAGTAATGACAAGGCGATACGCGTCCTGGCTTCGGCTCGGCAGGAGTTCGCCCGCTGGGGGTTTGCGGGTGGGCGAGTGGACCGGATCGTCGCTGCGGCCGGCGTCAATCGCCAGCTGCTGTTCTACTACTTCCAGTCGAAGCGCGGGCTTTTCCACGCGGTCCTGCGGCAGGCCGCCGTGGAGCTGGAGCAGTCGCTCGCGGCGGGGGCGTTGCGTCACGGCACGCCGCTCGAGCGTCTGCGCGCCGCGCTCACGGCCCAGTTCGACTATCTCGCCCGGCATCCCGATCTGGTCAGCCTGCTGACGCACGGGACGCGCATCGAGGCGGGCGTGTTCGCTCCGGCGATCAAGCGCCTGGTCGTGCTGCTCGCGGAAGGGCAAGGGTTGGGACAGGTCCGCGGCGACGTCAACCCGCACGTGGCCGCCGCGCAGGCCCTGGTGCTGATGCTCGGCTATCTCAGGCTCGAGCCGATGATCGCGGCCAGCGCGCCAGCCCTGACGGGGGACGCGCCGGCGCTGCGAGCCGAGTGGATGCAGTCCGCGGTGGATCTCTTCCTGGCGGGCGTGCGGGCGGGTTAGCGCCCCTGCTGCGGGGTCAGCCCTTACTCACCATCCGGGGCTCGACCGGGACCTCACCGCTGAACACCAGCTGCCCCTCCTCGAACCGCGCCCCGCGCAGGGCGATGGTCAGCACCTCGCCCAGGTCCTCGACGAGATGCACGGTGAGCGTGTCCCGCACGTCCTTCGGCAGATCGTCGAGATCGGCCTCGTTGTCCTTGGGCACGATGATGGTCCGGATCCCCGCGCGCACCGCGCCGAGCACCTTCTCCTTCACGCCCCCGATCGGGAGCACGCGGCCACGCAGGGTGACCTCCCCGGTCATCGCCACATCGTTGCGCGCCGGGCGGCGGGACAGGGTCGAGACCAGCGCCGTCGCCATCGTCACGCCCGCCGATGGCCCGTCCTTCGGAATGGCGCCCGCCGGCACGTGGATGTGGATCTCCGACTCGGCGAGCCCGTCGGGCGCGATGCCGAGCTGTTGGGCGTGCGATTTCGCGTACGTCAGCGCCGCGCGCGCCGACTCCTTCATCACGTCGCCGAGCTGTCCGGTGAGCACCAGCTCACCCTTCCCCTTCATCACGCTGGCCTCGACGAACATGATGTCCCCGCCGACGGGCGTGTAGTACATCCCCGTCGCGACGCCGACCTGGTCCACGCCCGCCATCCGCTCCGGATGGACCTTGGGTCGGCCGAGCAGGTCGTCGACCTCGCCCGCCGCGACGGTGACCCCGTCTGTCTCGCCGCCGGCGATCCTGCGGGCCACCTTCCGACCCAGCTTGCCGATCTCACGCTCGAGCTGCCGGACGCCGGCCTCCCGGGTGTAGCGCGAGATGATCTCGCGCAGCGCGTCCTCGCCAACGGTGAGCTGGCCGCTGTTCAGGCCGTTCTCGCTCACCTGTCGAGGCACGAGGTAACGCTTGGCGATCTCGAGCTTCTCCTGCTCGGTATAGCCGGCGAACGTAACCGTCTCCAGGCGGTCGAGCAGCGGCCCGGGGATGCCCTGGAGGAAGTTCGCGGTCGCGATGAACAGCACTTCGGACAGGTCGAACGGCACCCCGAGGTAATGGTCCGTGAAGGAATCGTTCTGCGCCGGATCGAGCACCTCGAGCAGGGCCGACGCGGGGTCGCCCTGGAACGAGACGCCGAGCTTGTCCACTTCGTCGAGCAGGAACACGGGGTTCTTCGCCCCGGCTTGCTTCATCCCCTGGATGATCCGGCCCGGCATCGCCCCGACGTACGTCCGCCGGTGGCCCCGGATGTCGGCTTCGTCCCGGGCGCCGCCCAGCGAGATCCGCACGTACGGCCGTCCCATCGCCCGCGCGATGGACTTCGCGATGGACGTCTTGCCGACGCCAGGGGGCCCGGCGAACAGCAGGATGTGGCCCCGGCCCTGTTTGTCATCGGCGTTGCCCGGGGCCTCGGGGGCGGGCTGCCGCTGGCGCAGCTGGCGCACCGCCAGGAACTCGAGCACCTGGTCCTTCACGTCCGACAGACCGTAGTGGTCCTCTTCGAGGATCTCGGCCGCGCGCTTCAGATCGAGCGATTCCTCGGCACGCTTGTTCCACGGCAGCTCCGCCACAGTCTCGAGGAAGGTGCGGATGACCTGCGCCTCCATCGAGTCCTTGTTGGTCCGCTCGAGGCGCTTGAGCTCGCGATCGACTTCCTTGCGCGCCGCTTCAGGAAGCTCGAGCCCCGCCAGCCGCTCCCGCAGGCTGTCGGCCTCGCCCTCCTCGTCCTCTTCCCCCAGCTCCTTGCGGATCGCTTTCATCTGCTCGCGCAGGAACATCTCGCGCTGGCGCTCCCCGATCTCCTCCTGGACCTGGGACTTGATCTCCTCCTGGGCGTCGAGGACCTCGATCTGCCGTTGCACGTGCACCAGCACGCGGCGCAGGCGATCCTCCACCGACAGCGTCTCGAGCAGCGACTGCCGCTCGTCCGCCTTGATGTCGATGTAGGCCGCGACCAGGTCCGCCAGCCGCCCGGGGTCCGTGGCCCCCTCGAGGACCTGCTTCACGATCTCTTCGGGGATGCCGGACTTCTGGCCGAGTTCGGCGGCCCGGTCCCGCGCTTCCCGATGCAGGGCGAGGAACGCGGCGTCCTCCGGTCCGATCAGGGGCAGGTCATGGACCTCGCGCACGATCGCCTGGAGGTACTCCCCGGTGTCGGCGTAGTGGAGGGCGCCGCCGCGTGCCTGGCCTTCGAGCAGCACCTGCACGCCCGAGATGCCGCGCTGGATCTGTCCGATGCGCGCGATGGTCCCGGTGGTGTGCAACACGTCGGCGGTGACGTTGTCGACGTTCTGGGTCTGACAGACGGCGAAGATCAGCCGCTTCTCGGTCTTGAGGGCGGCCTCGATCGCGCGCAGCGTGGCGGGCCGCCCCGCGCCGATGGGCATCGTGACCCCGGGGAACAGCACGGCTTCCCGCAGGGGGAGGACCGGCAGCGCCAGCCGCTCGGTCTGCGTCGGTGTGGTTGTCGTGGCCATTTGCCTCCCCTTCAGGGCACCACGCGTGCCACCAGAGAACACCCGAAACGGCAGGTTTCGTTCCGTCGACAGGGCCAGGACGGCAGAACGAAGCGGCAGATGGCAGATGGCAGTTGGCAGCTAATGCGAGCGGATCCGCCGGCAGCCATCTGCCCGCAGCAAGCTGCCCACACCTAAGTCTCAGTCGCTCAGCCGGTTGCCGGACTCATCTTCTTGGACTAAATCTATGGCCGTGATGGACATCACATGGGATGACTGAAGCTCGGGATTCCCTCGTCCGGCGCCTCGAGCAGGCCTTGGGTGACGCCTATACCGTCGAAGGCGAGATCGGCCGCGGCGGGATGGGCGTGGTGTATCACGCCCACGACCAGCGCCTCAAGCGACGCGTGGCCATCAAGGTGCTGCCCCCGGAGCTCGCGTTCCGGGAGGAGATCCGCCTGCGGTTCCTGCGCGAGGCCGAGACGGCGGCGCGCCTGTCGCATCCCCACATCGTGCCGATCCACTCGGTCGGCGAAGGCGCCGACGGGCTCGTCTATTTCGTGATGGCGTACGTGGACGGGGAGTCCGTCGCGCAGCGACTCAAGCGCCGCGGGAGCCTCCCGCCCGAGGAGGTTCGACGCATCATGGTCGAGACCTCGGACGCGCTGGGGGCCGCGCACGCCGTCGGCATCATCCATCGGGACGTGAAGCCCGACAACATCCTCCTCGAGGGCAGCCGGGGACGGGTCGTGGTCACCGATTTCGGGATCGCCAAGGCGCTCACCTCGACCACGGGCCCCAATCCCGCCCTGACCGCCACCGGGGTGGCGATCGGAACGCCCCATTTCATGAGCCCTGAGCAGGCGGCCGGAGACCGCGAGGTGGACGGCCGCTCGGATCTGTATTCACTCGGGATCGTCGCGTTCCAGATGCTCACGGGCGAGTTGCCGTTCAACGCGCCGACGGTCCCCGGCATCCTCCTGAAGCACATCACCGAGGCGGCGCCGCCGCTCGACGTGAAGCGCCCCGACTGTCCCGAGGACCTGGTGGCGTGCGTGATGCGGTGCCTCGAGAAGAACCCGGAGGACCGCTGGCCCACGGCGGATGCGCTGCGCCGCGCGCTGGAGTCGCGCACGACCCCCGCGTACCGGCCTCGCGCGGCCGCCCGGCCGGCCATGGCCCGGGCTGGAGCCACGGTGATGCCGCGCCCGGACGCGCGGGCGGCGGCACGCCGCTCGTCCCGCCGCCCGACGCCGGCGGTCAAGCAGCCGACCGGAGAACCCGAGCTCGTCCGCAAGATGCGGTCGAGCTTCGTCTCCTGGGCGTCGGTCTGCGGCGGCCTGCTGTTCGTCGATCTCGCGTCGGGCTGGGACGGGTGGTCGTTCTTCGTCACGGGGGTGTGGGGCGCGTTCAGCATCATTCCCCAGTACGTGAAGCTCTGGAACGCGGGCTACTCCTGGCGCGACGTCCTCCACCGGCCGGCCGCGCCCGACGCCGTCGAAGCGCGGCTCAGCGGCGGGCGGGGCCGTCCCGCGGCGCTCGGCCCGGCGACGGCGGACGAGTTCGGACGCCAGGCCAGCGTGATCCACCAGGCCCGGCAGGACCGCAAGGCGATCCTGACCATCGTCGACAACCTGCCGAAAGCGGAGCGGAAGTTGCTCCCGGACGTCACGGCGACGGTGGACGGCCTGCTGGCCCGCGCCGAGAATCTGGCACGAATGCTCGCCGCCATGGGTGACGTCGCCGCCGAGGCGGTGCCGCGGGTCGACGAGAAGATCGCGGCGCTCAAGACGGAGCCCGAAAGCGCCGAGCGCGACCGCCAGCTCACCCTGCTCGAGCGGCAGCGTCAGACGATCGGTGACCTGCTGCAGCGCCGCCGGCGCGTCGAGGAGCAGTTCGAGTCGTGCATTCTGGCGATGCAGAACGTCCGCTTCGACCTGTTGCGCCTGCGCTCGGCGGGCATCAACGCGGTACTCGGCGACCTCACCCAGGCGACCCAGCAGGCGCGTGCGCTGTCCCGCGACGTGGACCACGCCATCGAGGCGGCGGGGGAGGTGCGGGAGGTGCTGGGTGAGCTGGAGCGCTGATCGCCGCTAGGGCGATCCCCGCCGGCACTCCGCCACGAGTGCCGGCCCTTCCCGCCGTTCGATCCCGAAACCCAACAGGGCGATGAAGGCGTCCGCCGCGGCGTCGCAGCGGCCCACCCGCAGTGCCGTGGCCGCCTCGATGGCGATGGCCCGCGACCACGCCGGCCGCCACGCCGACACCTCCGCCGCCACGCTGTCGGCGAGCGCCGGCGGTCCCTCCGTCGCCAGCGCGGCGAGCGCGTCCCCGACCTCGGGAAAGGGGAACGGCCGGACGAGCGTGTGGCGGCCGGCCGCGACCGCCGCCCGGATGTCCGCCGTCGCGGCGGCCCAGTGCCCGGCCCGCGCCTCCACCAGGGCCCGCGTGCCGCGCGCCAGCGCCGTGTCGGCGCCGACGGCCAGCGCGGTCGTGAGCAGTTCTCCCGCACGGGTGCCATCGCGACGCGCGGCCGCGATCGCGCCCAGCAGGAGATAGGCGTCGGGGAACCGGCGCGGTTCCTCGCGCACCACCCGGGCCATCGCGGTGTCCGCGAACACCGTGTCGCCGAGCGCCAGGCGCACGACCGCCGTCCGCACCGCCCACACGTTCTCCCCGGGGCGGGCGCGCCGTACGGCGTCGATGTAGCTCAGCCCGCGCGCGTCCCCCCGGCGCGCGGCGAACGCCGCGGCTAACCGCTCCGGGGACGCCCCTTCCCCCACCGCTCTCCCGAGGGCGATGAGCGAGTCCAGTACCCCGCTCGTCCCCTCGCTGTCCAGGAAGCGGCGCGCGGCGACGTACTCGAGCCGGGGGTGGTCGTCGGTGTGCTCGAGGTCTGCGCCGGCCACGAGCCGCGCCACGCCGGAATCGGCGAACAGGAACCGTCCCGCCAGGTCGTCGGCCGTCTCGACACCGAGCCAGTCACGCGCGACGCCCGCCAGCGCGCCTCCCGGACCGACGAGACCCTCGCGCCACGCGGTGTCGTTCCGGAACGGTACGGGAGACGCGAGCACCATCACATCGTGCGGCGACCCGAACCACACCTGCACGTGCGGGAACACCTCCCGCACGCCCCGCACGATCCCCGCCATCACCGGCAGCGGCAGCTGGTAGAGCTGGATCCACTGGCAGAAGACGCCGTCCGCCGCAAGCCGCGACCGCACCACGCGGAAGAACTCCGGCGTGTAGAGCGTCGCGATACCCGCCACCCACGGGTTCGACGGCTCCGACACGATCACGTCGAAGGTGTCGGGGGTCAGCTGGAGCGCGCTGCGCGCGTCGTCGACCGTGACCCGCACGTTGGGGCGCGACAGCACCGAGTCGTTAACGTGCGTGAAATAGCGGTCCATCGCGAGCACCGCGGGCTCGAGCTCCGCAATCCGGACCCGCGCCATGCCGGGGACGGACGCGAGCACGCGTGCGGTCACGCCCGATCCGTGCCCGATCACGAACGCCGAGGCGGCACCGGGCCGGGCGGCCACCGGCGCCAGGCCCAGCATCACCTGGGTCTCCATGTCCCCGCGGTCAGAGGCGTCGGCCTTGCCGTTGACCTTGAGCGACCGACCGGCCTCGCTCTCCCAGACCGAGGCAGTGGCGTTGCGGCCCTCGCGGAAGGCGACCTGGCGGACGCCGCGGTGCTCGAGGTAGGCCTGCAGCCCCGAGGCGCCCATCGGGCTGCGCGCGTAGATCGTCGGCCCCAGGTCCACCAGCCGGGTGCTCCAGCGGGGAGCGGCGACGGCCGCGACGATGCCGATCGCGGAGAGGCCGCCCGCCACGTTGGTGCGCAGCCGGACGCGCGCGCGCAGGGCGGGGTCGCTCGCGGCCCCGTGCGCCGCGAAGAGAGCCAGCGTCAGCGCCGCCGCCCCCGACACGAGCAGCCCCAGGCGCAGCGTGACGTCGGTCCCGAGCGTCGCGACCAGCACGAACCCGGTCAGCGCCGCCCCCGCGATGCTGCCGACCGTGTTGAGCGCATAAGCCCGCCCGACGTCGCCGGCGCGCGCCGTGTCGGGGCGCGCCACCAGATCGACGAGGAGCGGGAAGGTCATGCCCATCCCGATGGCGGGGACGAGCACCACCGCCCCGACCGCGAGACCCATGAGCACGAGCCGATCGATCGCGTCGAGGAACTGCACCTGGAACACCGCGATGACGTACACCGGCAGTGCCGTGAAGAACAGCAACAGCACGGCGGCCCCGGCCGCCGTCACCCCCTGGGCGAGCCCTGCGTGCGCGGCGGTCTCGAGCCGCGCCGCGCCGCGCCGCGCCACCAGCGCGCTCCCGATGCCGATGCCGAGCAGGAACACGGCGAGGATGAGCGTGAACGCGTACGTGGATCCCCCGACGACCATCACCAGTACGCGGGTCCAGGCGATCTCGTCGAGCAGCGACGCGAACGCCGTGACGCCGAGCAGGATCAGCGCCGCGCGGGTGAGGGAATCCCGCCGCGGGGCGGTCGGGGCGGACGAGACCGTCGGGACGGTCGGGACGGTCGGCAGTCGCCGGGCCAGGAGTATGGCCGCCGCGCCAACGGCGAGATTCACCGCCGCGGTGCCCCGGATCGCGGCGCCGATGCCGACGTACTCGATCAGGACGAAGCCGGCGAGCGCCGTCCCCGCGACCGCACCCAGGGTGTTGATGCCGTACAGCCTGCCGACCGAAGCCTGGAGCTCCGCGCGCTGCTCGCCGGTGAACGCCCGCGTGAGCACGGGCAGGGTCCCGCCCATGAGCGTCGCGGGGAGGAGGAGCACCAGAGCGGCGAGCCCAAACCGGAGCGTGACGCTGGCACCGCCGCCCAGGCCGAGGCCGCCCGCCAGCGCGAGGTAGATCCAGTGCACCAGCGCGAGCAGCGCGGGGGACAGGATGCCGAGAGCGCCGATCGCGATCTCGAGCCAGCCGTAGAGCGCGGCGGGACGGGGGTGGGTGTCGGCCCGGCGCCCGATGAGCCAGGCGCCGAGCCCGAGCCCCCCCATGAAGGCCGCCACCACCGTGGTGACGGACTGGATGGTAGACCCGAACGTCTGGTACAGCACGCGGACCCACAGGAGCTGATAGACGAGTCCCGTGGCGCCGGAGAGGAAGAAGAGGACCGCGAAGCCGAGCCGCGCGCTAGAACGCATGCAGCTCGCGCATGGCGCGCGCGAGACCCTCCACCTGCGGCAGGATGAAATCCTCCACGTCCGGGGCGTAGGCCACGAACGTGTCGGTCGACGCGACGCGCTTCACGGGTGCGTCGAGCCAGGAGAAGCAGTCGTCCGCGAGCCGGGCGGCGATCTCGGCGCCGTAGCCCCACGACAGTGGGTCTTCGTAGGCGACGATGACCTTGCTGGTCTTCTTCACGGACTCGCCGATCCGGTCCCAGTCCACCGGCGAGAGGGACCGCAGGTCGATCACCTCGACCCGCACGCCGTCCCGCTCCTCGAGCTCCTTCGCCGCCACGACGGCCCGTTGCACGACGGCACCGTAGGTGACGACCGTGAGGTCCGTCCCCTCGCGCACCACCTTGGCCTTGCCGAACGGGATCATGAAGTTCGGGCCCGGGTTGGGCGCCTTGTTGTACGTCTGGCGGTAGAGGTGCTTGTGCTCGAGGAAGAGCACCGGGTCGTCGCACCGGATGGCGGTGCGCAGCAGGCCGTTCGCATCGAGCGCGGTGGCCGGACACACCACGCGCAGCCCGGGCACGGCCGTGAAGATCACGGCCCCGGTCTGCGAGTGATAGACGGAACCGCCCTTGAGGTACCCGCCGTACGTGGCACGCACGACGGCGGGGCAGGAGAACGCGTTGCTCGAGCGCCACCGCATCGTGGCCATCTCGTTGCGGATCTGGTGGTAGGCGGGCCAGATGTAGTCGAAGAACTGGATCTCGACCACGGGCTTGAGGCCCCGCGTCGCCAGTCCAATCGCGCGCCCCGCGATGTTGGCCTCGGCGAGCGGCGAGTTGTACACCCGGTCCCCGCCGAACTGCTTCTGCAGGCCCCACGTGACCTTGAAGACACCGCCCTTCCCCTTGACGTCCCCGAGGTACTTCTCCCGACTCACGTCGGCGACGTCCTCGCCGAACACCAGGATGCGCGGATCGCGCGCCATCTCGTCCTTCATCGCCGCGTTCAGCAGGTCCACCATCGTGGTGGGCTCACCCGAGAAGTGCGGATCGTCCTCGGTATCGAACTGCTCGGAGGTGGGGTCCACGTCGGGCGAATAGACGTACAGCAGGGCCGATTCCGGCCTGGGCTGCGGCGAGACGAGGGCCATGTCGGCGGCGACCTGGATCTCCTCGTCGACCGCCTGCCGGATCGCGTCGATCTCCTGCTCGGACGCGATCCCCTCGGCTACGAGGCGCCGGGGGAACTGGGTGACGGGATCGCGCTTGGCCTCTTCCTCACGCTCCCGCGCCGGCCGATACAGCACCTCGTCGTCGGAGAGCGAGTGCGAGTACGGACGGATCACGCGCGCATGCACCAGCGCGGGGCCCTTGCGGTCGCGGCAGTACTGCACGACCCGCCGCAACGTCTCGTACGACGCCACGGGGTCGCACCCGTCGCACTGCTCCACCAGCAGGTTCGGGAAACCCGACACCAGCGCGGACACCGACCCGCCCGCAGTCTGGACTTCGATCGGGACCGAGATGGCGTAGCCGTTGTCCTCGATGAGGAACAGCACCGGGAGCTTGAGATTCGTGGCGGTATTGAGCGCCTCCCAGAACTCGCCCTCGCTCGTCGTGCCGTCGCCCGCCGAGCAGTAGACCACCTCGTCCTGCTCGATCGGCCGGTCGGCGATCTGGGGCAGGCGGTCGTAGCGGTACCAGGCCTCGGCACACCCGACCGCCTGGAGGAACTGCGTGCCGGTGGGGCTCGACTGGCTGACGATGTTGAGCGCCCTGTGGCCCCAGTGGGACGGCATCTGGCGCCCGCCCGAATTGGGGTCGTCGGCGGCGCCGACGGCCGAGAGGAACATCTCGGTGGGCGTCATGCCGAGCCCGAGGCAGAGCGCGCGGTCCCGGTAGTAGGGATAGAACCAGTCGTGGCCCGGGCGGAGCGCCTTCGCGGCGGCCACGAGCACCGCCTCGTGACCGGCGCCCGAGATCTGGAAGAAGATCTTGTTCTGCCGCTTGAGCTGGATCTCCTTGTCGTCGATGCGGCGCGACTGGTAGATCAGGCGGAACAGGTCGAGGAGGTCGGCCTTGGCCAGGGGCTTCGCCGGCCCGCGCGGCTGTGGTCTGGTGCGAGTCGCCATGGGCAGGAAGATAGCCTAATCGCGCGGCGGGCTCAAAAGCGCCGCCGATCGGCGACGCGCGAGCCACGCGTGCGCCGGGGTTACCGCCGACCTGTCCGGCATCCCATATTCGTACGTCCCCACCAGGCCCGAACATGGACAACGCCGCCAGGAAGACCGTCCTCCGCCACTTCTCCTACGGACTTTACGTGGTCACCGTGGCCGCGGACGGCGAGGAGCACGGCATGACCGCCAACTGGGTCACGCAGGCGGCGTTCGAGCCCCCCATGATCGCCGTCGCGGTCGAGAACCTGTCGCAGACGATCGAGATGATCCGTGACGCGCATCACTTCGCGCTCAGCGTGCTCCACGAGGGCCAGCGTGAGCTCGCCGGCAAACTGGGGCGGTCGTCCACGCAGACCCCCGGGAAGCTCAAGGGGATCCGGACCAAGCCCGCCCCCGTGACGGGGACGCCGGTGCTGGCGGACTGCCTCGGCTGGGTGGAGTGCCGCGTGGTCTCGGCGCTGCCCGCCGGGGATCACACGCTCGTCCTGGGCCAAGTAGTGGGGGCCGGAGTGGAGAACGCGGACGCGAAACCGCTGACACTGCAGGCGGCGGGGTTCAAGTACTCGGGGTGAGTGCGTTGTGCGTGGGAAATGCGTGGTGGGTGGTGCGTGGTTCGTTCCGATGAACCGAGGCACGCCCTGCTGCGCAGCGAACCACATACCACACACCACGCCTTGAGTCACTCTTTCCGATACACGACCGCTCCCCCGACCACGGTGTACCGCACCCGCGCCGTCCCCAGCGACTCCGCGGGCATGGCGAACAGGTCGCGGTCGAGCACCACCAGGTCGGCGAGGTACCCCGGCGCGAGCGTGCCCCACTGCTGCTCCGCGAACACCGCGTAGGCGTTCCCCGCCGTGTAGGCGCGCAGGGTCTGGTCGAGCGTGATCTTCTCCTCCGGCACCCAGCCGTCCGGATTGGCGCCGTCGAGCGTACGCCGGGTCACCGCCGCGTATACGCCGAGCAGGGGGTCGAGCGGCGCCACCGTCCAGTCGGAGCCGAATGCGAGCGGCGCCCCGGCCGCGAGCAGCGAGCGGAACGCATACGTCGTGCGGCTGCGCTCGGGGCCGATGCGTCTCTCGAGCCACCGGCCGTCGTCGATCGCGTGGTACGGCTGCACCGAAGCGATCACACCGCGGCGCCCGAACAGCTCGATCTCCCCGCGGCGGAGATGCTGGGCGTGCTCGTTGCGGAAACGGCGGTCGCGCTCACCGTGCGCGCTGGCCACTGAATCGTAGAGATGGAACAGCAGCGCGTTCGCCCGGTCGCCGATGGCGTGCACGGCGAGCTGGAGCCCGGCGGAGTCAGCGTTGCCGATCCATACGCCGAGACTCTCCTCGGGCGTGACGAGGAGCCCCGTATAGCCGGCGGAGTCCGCGAAGGGCTCGAAGAAGTACGCCGTGCGCGACCCCGCCGAGCCGTCCACCATCCCCTTGAGGCCCGCGACCCGCAGCTCGGCGTCGCCCGCGCCGTGGACGCGCACCGTCTCGGCCACCTCCCGCCACTCGGACAGCGGCAGGTACACGTACGCGCGCAGGGTGAGGCGACCCGCGTCGTGCAGCCGCCGCCAGCTCGCGAGCTCTGCCCACGACGCCGAGACGTGCGACGTTGCGGTCACGCCCAGGGCCGCCGCGTGCGCCAGGGCGCGGGCCAGGGCGGAGTCGGTCTGCTCCGGTGTCGGCGCGGGGACCGCCGCCCACACGAGACCCATCGCCTCGTCCTTGAAGATGCCCTGGGGCTCCCCGGTGAGCGGATCGCGCGGGATCTCGCCCCCCTCAGGCGTCGGCGTGTCGCGGGTGATGCCGGCCGCGCGCAGCGCCGCCGAGTTGGCGAGGGCCATGTGGCCATCGAGCCGGCTCACGAACACCGGGTGATCGCGCGTGACGGAGTCGATCCAGTCGCGGCGCGGCAGCGGAGCGCCCGGCCACTGCTCGTGATCCCAGTCGCCGCCCAGGATCCAGGTCCCGGGCGCGAGTCCGCGCGCAAAGGCGCCGAGGCGGCGTACGAACTCGGCTGGCGTGGCGGCGTCCCGCAGGTCCACGGCGGCCAGCTGGAACCCGCCGCTCGTGAAATGGGTGTGCCCATCCCCGAACCCGGGCATCACCAGGCCGCCCCGGGCGTCGAGGACCGTCGTGCGGCTGCCGACGTGGCCGGCGACCGCCGCCGAATCGGCCACCAGCAGGATGCGGCCCGCGCGGACGGCCACCGCGCCGGGCTGGGGCGTGCCGCTCGACGCCCCGGTCCACACGACGCCGTTGAGCACGACCAGGTCCGCCCGCTCGCGGCACGCGGCGGCGGGCAGCAGGAGGATGAGGGCGGCGATCGCGGTCGGGCGCATGGCGGTCCCTACCTGAGCCGGGTGATCTGACGGATGGTGTTGATCGCCGCCATGGGATCGGCCCCGCGCGTCGGCTCGGCCGGCCGCGCGCCGAGCGTGTCGCGGATGTCGAGCAGCACCTCGAGGAGCAACTGCTCGCGCTGGTACGCGGAGTCGAGGTCCGCCATCCGGCGCTCGTCGCCCGCGGTCTTGGCACGGTCGTAGGCTTCGCGGTAGACCGTCTCGAGGTTGCCGAGGATCTGGTCGCGGGGTCGTGGACTCATGGAGAGGGAAGATATAGGTTCGAGCCATGACGCTCAAAGGCCGGCGCGTGCTGCTGTTCGCGGGTCCGCTGTACGAGGACCTGGAGCTGTGGTATCCCAAGATCCGGCTGGAGGAGGAGGGGGCCGCGACCACGGTCGCCGGGCTCGGCGAGCCGACCTACGCCGGCAAGCGGGGTTACCCGGTAACGGTCGACACCAGCGTGGACCAGGTGGATGCGCGGCACTTCGATGGACTGGTCATCCCGGGCGGCTTCGCGCCCGACCAGCTGCGTCGTTCGGAGCGCGTGCTCCAGCTGACGCGGGACATCTTCGAGGCGGGCAAGCCGGTGGCGTTCATCTGTCACGCCGGGTGGGTTCCGATTTCCGCCCGCATCCTCTCGGGGAAACGGGCGACCAGCGTGCGGGCGATCAAGGACGACATGGAGAACGCCGGGGCGGTCTGGGAGGACAGTCCCGTGGTGGTGGACGGCAACCTCATCTCCAGCAGGACGCCCGCCGACCTGCCACAGTTCTGCCGGGCGCTGATCGCCGCCCTGCAGGCCGCGGGCCGACGAACGTAGCCTCAGTCCAGGGGTCGCAGCACCAACCCGCTCGGCACCTTCGGCACGAAGTAGGTGGACTTGGGCGGCATCACGCCCCCTGAGTCGGCCACCGCGAACACCTGCTCCACGCGACTCGGTCGCACCAGCACGGCCACCGCCGCCGCGCGGCCGTCGCGGACGATGCCGGTGACCTTGGCGGGGTCGGCACTGTAGTCCAGCGTCACGGTCGATTCGCCGGCCCCGATGATCTCCCGCACCACGAAGTGCTCGACGCGCGTGATGCCGAGCGCGCGCACGGTGTCGTTCGGCTCGGTGGTGGCGAGCGGTCCGAGGTCGGCGTCGGGCTTGAGGGTCAGCAGGAACTCCTGCCCTGCCGGCCCGAGCACGACGCAGGCGGTGCGCTCCTCGGGTACCGCGACGAGGCGCGCGAGCGGGTCGCTGCCGGGCTCGAGCGACTCGACCTGGAACCGCTCCCGCCACTGCGCCAGGAGGCGACCCGGACTGCGGCCCGCGCCGAAGATGATGCGGTGCGTGGGCAGCACCGCGAGACCGGGATCACGCGCGGACACGATGAACGCGAGCAGGCGGTCCGCACCGGGGCTCTCCACCGCGAAGGCGGACGCCGTCTCGAAGCGATGGTGGCCATCGG
>DASPFU010000081.1:0-6484 GCA_035620935.1 Gemmatimonadales bacterium | reverse complement strand
CCGCCCTCGTCGAACCAGTGCACGATATCGTCCACGTTGCTCCCGCCGACGCGCGCCGCGAACGTCGCGCCCGCCGCGCGGCGGATGAGGTCCTGCGCGATGACACCCGCCCCCTGCAGCTCGCCTTCGTATTCGAGCTCGAGCTTGCCGGTGATCGCCGGCAGGGCGGCGTACAGGTCCGAGACCCGCGGCACCACTCCCTTCTCGCGGGTCACCACCGACCGGCGCTCGGCGTTGGACACCACGTTCTCGAGCAGGGAGATCGGCAGCCGCTGGGAGACGCCGCTGCGGCGGTCCACGCGCTTGTCCTCACGCGCCTCGAACGCCACGCGCTCGATCAACTCGATGATGAAGTCGGGGACGTGCAGCGGGCGCCCGCCGCGCTCGAGCCATGCCTCCTGCCGCGTGATCGCCGTGCCGAGCTCGACCGTGAGCGGGTAGTGCGTGTGGATCTCCGAGCCGATGCGGTCCTTGAGCGGCGTGATGATCTTGCCGCGGGCCGTGTAGTCCTCCGGGTTGGCGGTGAACACCAGCGCCACGTCGAGCGCGAGCCGCACCGGGTACCCTTTGATCTGGACGTCGCCTTCCTGCATGATGTTGAACAGTCCGACCTGGATCTTGCCGGCGAGGTCGGGCAGCTCGTTGATGGCGAAGATGCCCCGGTTGGCGCGCGGCAGCAGCCCGAAGTGCATCGTCAGCTCATCCGACAGGAGGTGCCCGCCCCGGGCGGCCTTGATCGGGTCCACGTCGCCGATGATGTCGGCGATGGTGACGTCCGGGGTGGCGAGCTTCTCCACGTAGCGGGCGTCGCGCGGCAGCCACGCGATCGGCGCCCGGTCGCCCTGCTCGGCGACCAGCTCGTGCCCGTAGCGGGAGATCGGCGCGAACGGGTCGTCGTTCACTTCGCTCCCCGCGAGCACCGGGATCTCCTCGTCGAGCAGGGTCACGAGCTCGCGCAGGATGCGGCTCTTCGCCTGCCCCCGGAGGCCGAGCAGGATGAAGTGATGTCGGGACAGGACGGCGTTCACGATCTGGGGCACGACGGTATCGTCGTAGCCCACGATGCCGGGGAAGATCGGCGCGCCCGTCTCGAGCCGGCAGATCAGGTTCGCGCGCAGCTCGTCATGGACGGTGCGGCGCGCGCGCGTGGCCCACTCCGTCCTGCGCAGTGCGCCCAGGGTCGTCGGCTTGGTCATGGTCCGACGTTAACCGGCGCGCTCACGCGGTGTAAAGAGCCGCGCGGCCGCGACGCCCCAGGCGGGGAGGTCGAGCGCGGCCCGGCCGTCCGCCGCGACGGGCAGCGCGTCCCCGTTCATCTCGACCAGGTCGCAGCGCCGCGCCAGCTGGAAGCGGTACGCCGCGGGCCACACGTTGACGCGGCGTCCCGCGCCGCCCGTATCGAGCAGCTTCACGACGGCGCCCTCGCCGTCGTCCGCCGGCTTCGCGCCGATCACCATCACGGCGGGATCGCCGAGCACCAGGGCGCGGTCGCGGGCCAGCAGGCGGCCGGCGCCTGGGTTGTCGAACGGCGCGGACACGTACAGCGGGTCGCACGCGGCCCAGCCGCGCCGGACCGGCTCGGCGGCGTCGCCGGGCGGCAGGAGCGAAATGCGGAACCGCTGCACGAAGTCGCCGCCCTGCCGCGCCGGGTAGTTGGTGTGCCAGTAGTTGTGGAGCGCCCAGGCGAACAGCGTGCCGTCCGGCTCGATGCGCCGCCGCCAGGCGCCGCGGAACAGGTCGTTGAGCGTGACGAGAGGCGTATCGCGCCCGCTCCACAGCACACCGCGCGCCCCTTCGGTCACGTGCACCCAGTGGGTGTGGCAATACCAATCGCGGCACGCGCCCGGCTGCTGGTCACGCTCGACGCGCATCCGCCCGAGCGGCACCTCGACGTCCACGTCGGGCCGCGTGAACGCGAACGGGAACGCGACGTACAGCGCTTCCTTCTGGGTCGTTTCGGCCTTCGCGAGGCGGTTCTCGATGTCCACCCACGGCAGGGTGTCGTACAGCGTGACGGTCGAGACGATCGGGCCCAGTCCGTCGCAGCGGCGCACGGCCACCAGCCGGACGCCGATGCCCGGCAGCCGCTCGCGGCGCACGTCGCCCGCGAGCGTGGCCTGCCGCACCTCGAGGGCAGGCGGGGTCGCGAGCGCGCCGCGATCGGCGCTCGTCCACAACGCCGAGCGGTCGCCGCCGGTGACGTACACCACCTGGTTCAGTCCGGACCAGGTGGATGCCTTGACGATCTCCACGCCGTCCGGTCCCGCGAGCGACGCGATCGCCCCGGTGGCGGGATCGAGCCTCACCCGGAACCCGCCGGCCGCGGCCTCGAGCGCCGTGCCATCGGCCACCGGGGGTCGCGGTGCCCGGGGTCGCGCCGTGAGCACGACATACCCGAGGGCCGGTACCTCGCCCATCACGACGAGCGCGTCTCCGCCGGGGAGGTCCACGGCCGGGATCTCGCGGCCCTCGAACGACAGCGCGGCGCCCGCCCCGCCCGCCACGAGCGCCACGTCGGGCCGCGGCCAGCTCGCGGCGTTGAACACGAGGCGGCCGGGTCCGGCGTTGGTGTGCCGCCCGATGCGCAGCAGGCCCTCGGCGACCTGGGTGCGCGCCGCCGCCGCGGCCCCCAGCAGGAAGCGGCGTTTGGTGGCCCACTGGACCACCGTCTGCCGGGCATCCGGCGCGGCGACGCTCACGTCCGCGCCCCAGGTGTGCTCGCCGAACAGCAGCAGGTCGCGCCACATGGCTCGCCGCTCGTCGGCGCGCTGCCGGATCCTGGTCACGCCCTCCTGGTCCTGGGGCTCGACCAGGGCATCCCACAGCGCGAGGAGCTCGGCCGCGCGCGCGGTGAGCTGGGCCTCGCGGAACTGGGCCAGCTCGCGGGCCGCCGCCGCCGCGCCGTCCTCCCAGTAGGTGCCCGTGTCGCCGCGGAGCACCGGGAGGCGCGCGCCATAGCGGCGCTCCACGTCCCGGAAGAAGTCCTCCCCCCGTCCGGTGACGATGCGCGGGAAGGCGTAGCGCCGCGTGAACTCGGCGATGTGATCGACGATCGCCTCGCGCATCGGCGCGTTGTCCTGCAGGTCGATGCCGTACAGCAGCGCGGCGTCGGCGGGATAATCGGCCGCGAGCAGGACGGGATGCGCGAGCAGCCAGTCCGAGAGGCGCCGCCCCATGGTGTCGGCGCCTTCGGCGAAGCCGAGCTTGACGGCGTCGCCGTAGTGGTGCGCCCGCCAGTGGAGCACGCGACTGCCGTCGGGTCCCTCCCACCAGGCGAGCTGAGGATAGACGGGTCCGTCGCCGGCGAGGCCGTGGCGGGCCGCCTCGTCGCGCGGCAGGAGCGGCAGCGCGCGCTCGGGATTCACGCCGCTCGCGAGGTAGCGCACACCGCTCGCCGCGAGCAGCGTCGGCAGCGTCCCCGGCGCCCCGGGCACGTCGGTGAGTTGCGCGCTGACGAACCCGAGGCCGTGCGTCCGCGCGAACTCGCCGGCAGGCCATACCAGGCGCGCCGCCGTCTCGTGGTCCAGCAGACCGGTGAGCATGTTGGCGAACAGCGCCTGGAACCCGACCTTGCCGGCCCGGATCGCCTCGATCAGCGACGCCCCGGCGGCGGGGGACCGGTTCTCGACGTACGACAGGACCTGGAGCGCGCATTCCGCGGTCCAGCGGTAATCGGGGTGCGCGTCGAGGCGGGCGAGCGCGGCGTCGAGGTTGCGCCGGTGCACCTCGAGCGCCGCGTCCTGCAGGTCGGTGTAGCCGACGTCCGTGTGCATCGTGGACAACAGGTGCAGCGTCCAGCGCCGCGGGGGAGCGAGCCGGACGGTGGTCCGGGCCACTCGCTTGCGCCCGACCTCGATGTCCACCTGGTAGCGGGACGGCTGTGAGAGCGGCACCCACACCTCGCCGGCGAACGTGCGCCCGTCCGCCTCGGGGAGCAGGCCGGCGGTGCCGACGAGCCCCCCGTTCTGGTCGGTGACCCGTGCCCGCGCTGCCGGGGCGTCGAGGCCCGCGGTGGAGATCCGCACCAGGTTGGCCCGGCCGTCCGGCTGGGCGTAGAGGGCCGTGGGCCGCACGTCGATGCCAGGCGACTGGCCCGGCCTGCGGCCCCAGGGGGCGAGGAGCGGCAAGGCGCCCAGGCGGCTGAGGAAGGACCGTCGGTTCTCAGGCATGGCAACAACTTACCGCCCCGTGCCCGCCCGCCGTGGGGGGGGGCCGGCGGCGCCGGACTTGACTCCCACAGTGCCGGTTATACCTTCCGCCCGCATCACGTACCCACACCCCAGGAGCCCGGAGAAATGAAGCGTCTCGCAATCGCTCTCGCCCTCGTGGCGATGGCGTCGGCCTGCAAGAAGGCCGAGGAGCAGCCGGCAGCGGAGTCTCAGATGACCGCGGACACCACCCACATGATGGCGGACTCGACCCAGATGATGGGCGATTCGGCCCACATGATGGGCGACTCGGCTGCGATGCCGGCCGACACGACCAGGATGTAAGCAGGGCAGTATCCCGCTGGAACGCCCGGGTTCAGCGCCCGGGCGTTTCGCTTTCCAGGACCCAGCGAACCGTCCGCTGAATGGCGGCCCGCGGCTCGATCACCGGACGCCACCCCAACTCGGCCCGGGCGCGGTCGGAGCGGTAGGGGTTGTCGCCTGACAGGAAGTGCACCGCGCCGGCGGCGACGCCGCCGTAGCGCCCCGGGCGGAGCGCCCGCCTCACCGTGGTCACCACGCCGAGCGCCGCCGCGGCATGCCCCCGCGCGAGATACACGCGCCGCACGCGACGGCCGAGGGCCGTGGCGAACGCGTCCACGAATTCCCGCTGTGTCAGGGCGCCGTCGTTGGTCACGTTGTAGGCGGCGCCGCCCGCCGCGTCGGCGTCGAGCGCGGCGACCGCTGCCGCCGCGACGTTACCGGCGTACACGATCGACAGGACATTGGTGCCCGGTCCGATCTGCGGTACGAAACCGGTGCGGACCACGCGCACCACCTTGGGTGTGAACAGCCGGTCCCGCTCGCCGTAGATCACGTTGGGCCGCAGGGCGACCGCCCAGAGCCCGCCGCGCGCCGTCTCCTCCCACAGCGCCGCTTCGGCGAGCCGTTTCGACTGGGCGTAGAAGTCGGTCGGCGCGAGCGGCGCGAAGGGGAACGACTCGTCGACAGTGCCCGGCCCCGCGGCGTAGGTCGTGGCGCGGCCGTACACCGCGACGGACGACACGTGCACGAGCCGAGCCCCGGTGGCGCGCGCTGCGGCCGCGGCGTGCCGGGTCGCTCCGACGTTGACGGCGATGAACTCCTCGAGCCTGGCGCGCGGGGCGACGAGCGCCGCCGCGTGCACCACGCCACGGACGCCGCCCGGCGCATCGAGGGCCGCGCGCCACACGCCTGAGTCGGTGACGTCGCCGACCACCGGCTCGGCGCCGAAGCGGAGGACGGCGTCCCGCGCCCGCGGGCGGGCGATCGCACGGACCCGCTCGCCCGCGGCCACCAGGGCCGCGATCACGTGGCTCCCCACGAGGCCCGACCCGCCCGTGACGACGACCGTCACGCCGGCTCGACGTAGGGCAGGGCGAAGGGGAGGTCGACCACCCGGGCCGGGACGTTCGCCGCGCGGACGCTCTCGCCCGGCTCCACCTCGCGTCGCACGACCGCGAGGCCGACCCAGCGACCCGCAGCGGAAGGGTGCGGTCCCGCCGGCAGCCACGCGATGCCGGTGACGCGTCCCACATCGCGGTCGCCCGCCATGACGCCGGGGGGGCCGAGCGGCTCCGCGTCGAACAACAGCCCGCGCAGCTGGCGGTTCGCGTGACCGCGGAAGTGCAGGCGGCTGACCGTCTCCTGGCCGGTGTAGCAGCCCTTGGTGTAGGACACCCCCGCGATCTCGTCGAACCGGACCTCCTGCGGGATGGTCTTCTCGTCGACGTCGGTGGCGAGGCCGGGCCAGCCGGCGAGGATGCGCGCCAGCTCGAGCACGGCCGGATCGGCGGCGCGTGCGCCGGCGGCCGCGAGCCGCTCGAGCAGCGCTCCGGTGTCCGTGCCCCCGACGGTGATCTGGACGCCGAACGGTGCCCCGGGGGGAGCCAGCGCGACGTCGCATGCCGTGCCCAGCGCCACGGCCTCGATCGCGCGGCCGGGGATCGTGGGCACGGGGATGCCGGCGCGCTCGCACGCCCGCAGGGCTTGCGGGCCGGCCACCCGCAGGACCGCGCACTCGGGGGTGCGGTCGCGCCAGCGAGCGAGGCGCGGCGGGATCGACCGGCGATAGATCGCGGCGGCGCGCTCGCGGCCCGCGGCGGGCACGGTGAAGGTCACGCGGGCGCCCTGCCGGGCCGCCCACCCGTCCGCGACGATCATCCCCTTGGGCGTGAGGAGCGCGCCGTACACGAACGCGCCGTCGCCCGCTTTCTCCAGATCGTTGGTGAGCAGGCCCTGGAAGCACGCGACCGCGCCCGGGCCGAGCAGGTCGAGGACGCCGACCGCGGGCGCGG